>CALCPB010000807.1 GCA_937897665.1 uncultured Halomicronema sp.
AGACAAACTGGCCTTTTTATATTGCCGGGTTGATATCTGTAGGTAAATCTATGACCCTGCAGTCACCATGAGTGATCCAGCATTAATAAAGCAAGTTTAGGCTAACACTCTAGTCCTGTATCCAACGGCAGATCATCGGTCTTTGGTGGGATGTTGCCAATTATCTAGCCTCTGATATCTGCCAGGGTGAGTGCTGGTGTGTCAGCACAACTGGGGAAACAAAGGCTGCAAAGCCAGCCTGTGAATGAGTCTAGGAAAAGTGTCTGAGCCGCGGCTACTCTCATTCGCAGGCGTCATCGCTTGCTTCTTCTATCGCTACTGCTTGAGATGGCTGTGAATACTCGTGATAACTGGATTGCTGGCATAGTGCGATGATTAGTCGAACGGCTCAAAGAAGCACAATAGCGGCGATAATAAACATGGTCAGCTCAGGTGTAGAAAGACCAGGGACGATATCCGAAATGGCATTTCTCTGAAGCCACATGATGCTTTTTGACTTTTGAGGACAGAGATGAATCGGCTGTTTGAATGTTTGCCAAGGGACGTCATGGTTTGCTCACTTGATTTTGAATATTGATGGGATCAAGCGAGATCGGCTCCACGGAGTTTTTAATGTTTCAAACCCATTCATCCTCTGCTGGACAACCTGGCCTCGCGCCCTGTGAGCAGTCTTCTGTAAATCTTTAGTAAATCTACTGAGAGTCGCTTTACAGGAGTTTTCGAGCGGTTGAGACTATAGACGCTGCTGTGTGGTGGCAGCGATCGCGCTATGTCGTTAGCTATCGGCTGGTGGGCTCCCCAGTCAACTCTGACCAGGCAGCTGAGCGGGTCAGCTTAACGGGCACAAGCAACACCGACACTTTGGGGGTGGGTTTATCAAGTGATGGATTTTCCAGAAGTTTCGATCATTGTCCCGACTTTTCGCGATACTGATTGTCTGGCGATGTGCCTGGCCGCGCTAGAGCGGCAAAGCTATCCGCCCGATCGCTATGAGGTGGTGGTCGTCAATAACTGCGTTGAGGACGATTTACAGTCTCTGGTTGAGCAATTTACGCATGTGCGCTTGTGTGTAGAAGCGCAACCCGGTTCCTATGCGGCTCGTAACAAAGGTCTGGCGGTAGCCAAAGCCCAGGTTTTGGCCTTTACGGATGCCGATTGCATTCCGGCTGAAGACTGGCTTGAGCAGGGCATTCAGAGTCTGCTTAAGGTGGAAAATTGTGGTTTGGTGGCCGGGAGCATTCGCGTCTTTGTGCAAGATCCGGCCTCCCCGACGGCCTGTGAGCTATACGATAAGCTGTTCGCCTTTCCGCAAAAGCAGTATCTAGAAAATGACCACTATGGTGCCACTGCCAACGTCTTTACCTATCGGCACGTGTTTGATCAGGTGGGGTTGTTTGCGGCTGAAATGAAATCGGGCGGTGATGTTGAGTGGGGTAAACGGGTTCACGCTGCCGGTTTTACCTTGGTATATGCCGAGACGGCTCGCATTGATCATCCGGCGCGGTCTTCGTTTGCGGCCTTACGCAAGAAGACTAAACGCGTGGTTGACGGTCACTATATTTTGATGCAGAAGCAGCTGTTTGCTAAGACTCGATTTTTTGGTGGCTTGGCGGCTGACCTGCTGTTACCGTTTCGATCAGCGCCCTATATTTTGTCGAGTCAGGGTATTACGGGGCCGCAAACGCTGCAGTTATTGGGCATCTCAATCTCGTTGCGCTACATCAAGTTCTACGATCGCCTGGCTCGATTACGCGTTGGCAACCATACCCTCTCGGCGTCGTGATGCCCCTAGTCTGATGGCAGCAGCTGTTCACGGCTCACTGGCTGCAGTTGCAGCGACCTGAGGATTGGATCTCTCTGAGCTTTTGGCCCGTAGGTGTCAGCATCTAAGGAAAGGGCGCGGCGGAGATGTTCTAAGGCCCAATCATTTCTGCCCAAAATGGCGTAGCAGGCGGCTTGGTGAAAAAAGGCCAACGGGTGACTGGGGGACAGGGCTAGCGCTTTATCAAAGGCCGCGATCGCTTCTTCTGGTGCGGCCAGCTTCCGCAATATCATGCCTAGGGCGAGCCAACTGTCAGCATGATCGGCTTGCAGACTCAGCGAGACTCTGAAGGCATCATGGGCTTCTGCATATCGGCCCAAGCGCGTCATAATTAGCCCTTTATGAAACCAGACTTCCGCTGTCTCTGGCCCAGCCTGACTCGCTTTTTCGAGATATTTGAGAGCGCTGTCGCTCTGGCCTCGTTGCTGTAGCAAATAGGCATAGCAATTTAACAGGCGCACATCTTCATGACCGTGGGTGATCCAGGGTTGTAAATAGGCTAGAGCTTGGCTTTTCTGGCCGCGATCGATGAGCACATAGGCCAAAGACAGATAGGCCTCTAGCTCGTCTGGCGCATAGGCGATCGCTCGTTTAAAGTGCTCAATCGCCTGCTCAGGATGGCCTAACTGATAAGTGGCCAGCCCCTTGCCGTACCAGAGGCGAGCTTCAGTGGGAGCTAAGGCCAGCGCATGATCATAACTTTCGATCGCTTGACCAAACTCCTGACAGTGATACAAAACCTTGGCTCGCCGTCGCCAGACATTGGTATAAGTAGGGGCTAAATCGAGTGCCCGATCGTAGGCATGTATAGCCTCACGTCGGTAGCCTGCCGCCGCTAAGGTACTGCCAAAGTTGCACCAAACTTTGGGGTCATCAGGCTCGAGATGCAGCGCTTTTTGATAACTGGCAATCGCTTCGTCATATCGTTTTAGCCGTGCCAAGCAATAGCTCTGCTGTTGCCAAACGGCAGCGGTGCCTTGCCCCTGGTTGATCCAAATCTCGCATTGCGCGAGCATTTTCTGCAAAGCGGTGGTTGATTGTGAGTTACCCTCTGGCAGAAAATCGTCAGCACTCATGGGTTTAGTCGTTACAAAGTTGAACGGCGTAAAAATAGCAGAAGCACTCATGGGGGATGGCGAATCGTAGTCGAGTCATGATCGCGATAATTTCCCGATGATGGCTCGACCTGATCACGCTGCTTTGGTGTTGACGTGTCTTACCAGATTATCTAGTAAAAGCCTCAACTGTTAACCGAGACGGCTTAAATCGGCTGGTGGCCTCAAATGAGGGTCTCACTGCCAGCGAGAAGTTTCATCCCTAAATCACGCGCAGCGGTACCAATTCCACCCCTGCATAAGTTGCCCGTATCGCCCACTACCTTTTACAGAGAGAGTGACACAGTGCGTTACTCCCAGAGAGCGATCGCCCCTAGATGGCTCGATGATACTGCCGCTCACCTGATGAAGCAGGTGTAAATGCATCAGGTCTCAATCGCTGCTGCCGGTTCCATCGCCGCACTAGGACTGGTGATGCATGGGGCGCAAAAAACAAATTCCGTGTGAGGTGGGTCGATTCCCTATCGATGATTGCCAGTTCTCTGCCAGCGAGCCAGCCGATCCATCGCCACCGCCTGCAATGGCCCGTGTCGCGATCATTGCGCTAAGAATTTGTAGAGCTTTCTGACGGAATCCCATATCGCGCTGCGGATAACCAGCATTCCGACCTGCCTAACTGACTGGCTGATTAAACCCCTGGCGTATCTGGCCGTCGCCTTCAGTGTTAATGCGGTAAATCGTTCGCTAGCGCGGCTAAGTGCGCATCGCTCAAAGCTGTCGGGAATGTTAAAAACACGCCTATTCTTCTCTATTGGGTATCGCCAAGCTAACCCTATGAAACTGACTGCCAGCCTTCCCCAGAATGCATTCCCGACGATTTCTGGCTATACCCTGGTCGAGCAACTTTATATCGGTTCTCGAACGGCAGTCTATCGGGCAGTGCAGAATGCTGATCAGCGGTCGGTGGTGATTAAAGTGCTGCAGCGTGAGCATCCCAGTTTTGGTGAGTTGGTGCAGTTCCGCAATCAATACACCATCGCTAAAGACCTGCCCATTCCGGGAATTATTCAGCCCTTGAGCTTGGCATCGCTAGAGAATGGCTATGCCCTCGTGATGGAAGATTGGCAGGCGCTTTCTTTAGCTAAATATTGCCAACAGCATTCCCTGACCCTGACAGAAGTTCTGGAGATCACCCTCCAGATGGCCGATATTCTGCATGATTTAGGTCAGCATCGGGTGGTGCATAAAGACATCAAACCAGCCAACATCCTGATTCGTCCCCAGTCACAGCAGATCAAACTCATTGATTTCAGCATTGCCTCCTCGTTACCGAAGGAAACTCAGGAGATCCAAAACCCCAACATTTTAGAAGGCACGCTGGCCTATCTAGCTCCCGAACAAACCGGGCGGATGAATCGTGGTATCGATTATCGGGCCGATTTCTACGCTCTTGGTGTTACTCTCTATCAGCTGCTCACTGGTACCTTGCCGTTTATCTCTGATGATCCCTTGGAGTTAATCCATGGTCATCTGGCCAAGCAACCGCTGCCGGTTGATCAAGTGCGGCCTGAGGTGCCCGCTCCAGTCGCCGCGATCGTCGCTAAGCTCATGGCTAAAAATGCCGAAGATCGCTATCAAAGTGCTCTCGGACTCCAACATGATGTGCAGCACTGTCTCACCCAATGGCAAACCACGGGAGCGATCGCGGCATTTGAGCTGGGCCAGCGAGATCTGAGCGATCGCTTCCTGATCCCGGAAAAACTTTACGGTCGTGAAGCCGAAGTCCAGACGCTATTAAAGGCGTTTGATCGAGTGGCCGAAGGCGCTGCCGAACAAATGCTGGCGGCGGGCGTCTCGGGGATTGGTAAAACCGCTGTGGTGAATGAAGTGCATAAGCCGATTGTGCGGCAGCGCGGCTACTTCATTAAAGGTAAATTTGACCAGTTCAATCGCAACACGCCGCTCTCGGCTTTTGTGCCAGCCTTGCAAGATTTAATGGGGCAGCTGCTTTCAGAGTCAGATGAGCAGCTGCAACGCTGGAAAACCAGAATTCTGGCAGTGGTGGGTGAGAATGGGCAAGTGTTGATTGAGGTAATGCCTACCCTAGAACAGATTATTGGCCCACAACCGCCTGCTCCCGAACTGGCAGGCAGTGCGGCTCAGCATCGATTTAATTCGCTATTTCAACAATTTATCGAGGTTTTTACGACCCAAGAGCACCCGCTAGTGCTGTTTTTAGATGACTTGCAGTGGGCCGATGCGGCTTCTCTGCAGCTCATGCAGCTGTTGATGAATGACAATGGCTATCTGCTGATTCTGGGTGCCTATCGAGATAATGAAGTCTCGGCTGTGCACCCGCTGATGATGGCGGTGCAGGCGTTAGAAAAAGCCGAGATCATTGTCAATACGATTACCCTCGCGCCGCTGGAGGATGACGATATTAATCACCTCGTGGCTGACACGTTAAATTGTGCGACGGAACTGGCTCAACCCCTGACGCAACTCGTGAATCGCAAAACGCAGGGCAATCCTTTTTTCACGACGCAATTTCTTAAAGCGCTGCATGAAGATGGACAGATGACGTTTAACTGCGATCGCCGCCATTGGGAATGCGACATCGCTCAGGTAAACGCCCTTGCCCTTACCAATGATGTGGTGGAATTTATGGCGGTGCAGCTACAGAAATTGCCCGCTGAAACGCAGCAGGTCTTAAAACTTGCCGCTTGTATGGGTAACCAATTTGATTTGACCACCCTAGCGATTGTGTCGGAACAATCCTCGACTGCTGTTGCTGGCGCATTGTGGAAAGCCCTGCAAGAAGGCTTAATTTCACCGACGAGCCAAGTCTATAAATTCTTTCAGGGTAGCGAGCTGTCTGAGGGCGAGGATACAGCCAATCCCACCTATCGATTCTTACACGATCGCATTCAGCAAGCGGCCTATTCACTGATTCCTGACGACCAAAAGCAGGCCACCCACTACCAAATCGGACAGCTTCTGCGCCGAGGTATTGCCGATGAGGCATTAGGTGGACACATCTTTGATTTGCTTAGCCAACTCAATGCTGGTGCTGGCAAAATCACCGACTCTTTTGAAAAGCAAGCATTAGCTCACCTCAACCTCAGGGGGGGGCTTAAGGCTAAGGCCTCTACATCCTATGCAGCTGCCTTGAAGTATTGTCATGCCGGAATTCAATTACTGGCAGATGATGGCTGGGAGACTGATTATCCATTGACTTTACAGCTGCACGAACTGGCTACGGAATCTGCATACTTGTCTGGTGAAAATAAAGTCTTTGAACAATATGCTGAAATCGTTTTAGATCGTGCCAATAGTGACCTCGATCAACTCAATGTCAATATCATCAAAATTCAAGCTTACACCGCACAAAATCGTTTGGTTGAAGCTCTGGAGGTCGCTAAAGCAGCGCTCAAAAAATATACTGTGGTTTTCCCAGCTGAAATTTCATTAGAAGATATTCAGCAAGAATTGCAAGACACTCGAGGGAAATTCTCACAATTTACTCCAGAAGAAATTTCAGCTTTGCCAAAGATGACTGACACTCAGTCTCTAGCGGTCATGCGTTTGTTGTTGAGTATTATCGCCACTGCCTATATCGCCGATCAAACGTTATTTCCACTGATTATTCTGAAGATGGTGCAGTGGTCTCTGCAATATGGGAATGCACCCTCATCACCCTATGCCTATGCCTGCTATGGCATCCTTTTAGTAAACTTGGCAAAAGAGATTGAGACGGTTAGTCAAGTCGGTGAACTAGCGCTCAAGCTGCTAGAAGAATCTCCCGATCCAGAGATTGAGGCTAGAACGAAGCTGGTAGTTGGCTCTCACCTCTATCACTGGAAATTTCATTTTCAAGAAAGCATCCCTTTAATACAAGAAAGCTATCATGCTGCTTTGGCGGTTGGTGATTTAGAGTATGCGGGGTATGGTGCTCAAGTCATTTGCTTAGGCTCTTATTTTACAGGGCAGTCATTGATGCAGTTAGAGACCCATGTGCAAGCCTATTGCCATGTTCTTACGCAGCTGAATCAAGTGACTGCCCTCAGATATTGTCAGCTTTATTGGCAGGTTATTTTAAACTTGCGCCACCCAAATGATGCTCCTTCTCTTCTTGCCGGTGAGGCATTTGATGAACAAGTCGTGGTTCCTCAATTAGCGATGGCAAATGATTGGACTGGACTGTATCATTTCTATTGCAATAAGTTGATTCTCAACTATCTATTTGGCAATATTTCACACGCTTTGACAGCTGCCGAACAGGCAAGACCGCACGAAGCTTCATTGGCCGGGATGTTTATTGTCCCTACCTTTTATTTTTATGAGTCCCTGGTCATTCTAAGTAGCTATGCGGAATTACGGTCTCAGCAGCCGACGACTCACTCGCAACGGATCGGTCATAATCGGGCGGCCTTAAAATCTTGGGCGCAGAGTTCTCCGGGCAATCATCAACACCGATTTGATTTGGTAGAAGCCGAATATCATCGGGTTGTAGGCCGCAGGGCCGCTGCTCTTGAACTCTACGATCGCGCCATTGCTGGTGCTAAAGTCAACGGCTATCTTCAGGAAGAAGCGCTGGCGAACGAACTGGCCGCTAGATTTTACTTGGCCTGGGGCAAAGACAAAATTGCTCAAGATTACCTCACCAATGCCTACTACGGTTATGCCCAATGGGGTGCCACGGCCAAAGTCAAAGCGTTAGAGCAGCGTTATCCCAACTTGCTCGCGCCCATGTTGCATCCACAACAGCCGTCTGTATTGACAACGGAAACTGTGTTTGCTGCCGACGCTTTCGACGCGGCATTGGCAACCGATACGCAATCCTCGACAACTGGCAGCACCAGTATTTCTGCCGCACTGGACTTGACTACGGTGTTGCGAGCTTCCCAGGTGCTGTCTAGCGAAATTCAGCTCGATAAGCTTTTAGCCACTTTGCTGCGCATTGTGCTGGAAACCGCTGGTGCCGATAAGGGCGCTTTACTTATGCCACGCGAGCAGCAGTGGTTTGTCGAGGCCGTGGCCACTATTGATCAGCCCACGCAGGTAGCGTCTGTGGCGTTATCCCAAAGCATCGCCGTGCCCCAGACTTTGATTAACACGGTCAAACACGGTCTAGAACCGGTGGTGATTATGGATGCCGCAGCCCATCCGACCCTGGCCAGTGATGCCTACGTCACCCAACATCAGCCTAAGAGTTTGCTGTGTACCCCCATCCTGCAGCAGGGTAAGCTCATCGCCATTTTGTATTTAGAAAATCAGCTCACGGTTGGGGCATTTACGCGCGATCGCGTCGAGTTATTAAATGTCCTCTGTACCCAGG
>CALCPB010000808.1 GCA_937897665.1 uncultured Halomicronema sp.
AGCAGGTCACTGACAAACACATCACCGTTTTGGTCAGCGAAGTCGCCGCAGTTCAGTTCTATGAGAAATCAGGCACCGCGTCCGCTTCAGGTAAGCCACCCGGATTTTTTGCCATGGCAGCGATGGATACTGACAAGTAGTCTGTCAGAGTTCTGCTCAATCACGAGGGAAGGCTGACCTTGTTGTCCCTTAAATCTGAGCTGCTTCAAACCTAAGGAAGGATGACTGAAACCGCGCTAACGCCTGACGGAGCACCTGCTGTCTGGGTAGATGACGTTTCATTTGCTTGGCCGTCAGCAGCGCCTGTGCTGCAAGCCTGTTCGCTATCTGTGCGGCCAGGAGAGTTTTGCATGCTGTTGGGTGATAACGGTAGCGGCAAATCAACCCTTTTAAAGCTGCTGACGGGGTTGCTGACGCCCCAACAGGGACAGGTCAACATCAACGGCACCTTCGGCTACGTGTTTCAAAACCCTGATCACCAATTGGTGATGCCAACGGTGGGAGCCGATGTGGCCTTCGGCCTAGTCGGTGAACATTTGCCTTTGTCTACAGTGCGCGATCGCGTCTTTGAGGCTCTGTCAGCGGTCAACTTGGCTCATCTGATTCGTCGACCGATCTATGCTCTGAGTGGCGGTCAAAAGCAGCGAGTAGCCATTGCGGGAGCGATCGCCCGCCATTGTGAAGTGCTGCTATTAGATGAACCGACAGCACTCCTTGACCCTGATAGTCAGATTGAACTCGTGACGCTGGTCAGCAGTTTAGTCAAAGCTCGTAACTTGACGGCACTCTGGGTAACGCACCGGCTGATTGAGCTGGATTACTGCGATCGCGCGGTGCTGCTGCGCGACGGGCACGTCATCGATCAGGGAGCACCTGACCGCTTACGCGCCGTTCTGGAAAAGTAAACCTTTTGAACATCTCAACCCGGATAAGACCTTGAGCCGTTGATTCTCGGCAGGAACGGGAAACGCTTGGCAAGCGCTGCAGATGATGTGGGAAAAATAAGTTAGCTTAATATTACGAAGCTTTAAAGACCGCAGCAACATCATCGGTTGAGCGCTATGAAACCAGCCATCCCTCAGCCTTTACTCTTTGTAGACGGATACAACATCATCGGCGCTTGGCCCGAACTCGCGCGACTGCGAGATAGCGAGGGGCTAGCGATTGCGCGCGATCAGCTGGTGGAAGCGCTGACCAATTACAGTGCTTACCAGGGTTTTAGAACCCGTATTGTCTTTGATGCTTATAATCAGAAACACCCCAAGCTCCAAGAATCAGTGACCGATGATGTCCTCATTCACTACACCGAGTTTGGCCAGACTGCTGACACCTGCATTGAGCGATGGTGTGCTGAGCTGCAGCGAGACGTGCGTTTTTTTAACTTGCGGCTCATTGTCGCGACCTCTGACCAAGCTCACCGCCATACGGTGACTGGCTATGGGGCCGAGTGGATGTCAGCCCATCGGTTAGCCTTAGATATGCAGGAAGCGCTGCAGCAGGGGCGCAAAAATCACCGGTCTCAAGGGCGTCGCCAGTCAAAGCGACAAAAGACCGCACTCAAACCGGCAGTGCATGATCGACTTCGCGCCCTGCGCGCTCAGTTGGAACAACAGCCCAACACGGGTATGTGACCGAGTTCAGCGCGAGGCCAAGAGAATCTTTCCACCAATCGGATATCAAAACCGGTTGCCAAACGTGACGATATATCGTTAAGATAGGCTTCGCTATCCTCAGTAGCTCAGTGGTAGAGCGGTCGACTGTTAATCGATTGGTCGCTGGTTCGAATCCAGCCTGGGGAGTTTAATTCAGGTCAACCTTAGTCAAATCGCCAATCTTGGTGCCAGCCTTGACCGCCAACTTCTAGTCCCGCGAGATCAGTGTTAGCCTGCACGATTAGCGTTTCAGGCTCGGTGCCCGCGTGCGATCGTGCCCACATTTCTAACTGCAATCTGCCGTGGGTGGTGTCCCAACATTCCCAGCGCAATCCTTTTAGGGTGGGCACCTGCACCTGCGCTGGGGGCGACTTCGCCGTGCCATGCAAAACGATGCGATAGCGATGATCGTGGGCAGTCATCTGCCAGGTGCCCCAGGGGGTGACGTGCCAACGCATGGCTGTCTTCAGAGAACTCAGCGCAATGAGTTGACCACACCAGTGCACCCCGATTAGGCCCACCGTTTCAGTGCGTCCTAACACTTCCCGACGGCCACCCACGGCGGTGAGAGCGAGATCAGGGGCATCGTCAAAGGCATTGGCCTGTAACCAAAACCAACGGTCAGGGAATGCCCCACCCCAGTTCTTTTCCGCATAGGTAGGAGCCTGCTGAAATTCGTAACGATGGCCCTGCCACTCAGCCCAGCCCGTCGCCCGTCCGTGAGCCATCAGCACTTGCCAACCGGGTTCAAAAATCGGCAGATACGACAGCCAGCCTGCCGTGGCCAACTGTGGTCCCTGACGATCGCCCCAGCCATCAACGGGCTCAATCACATAGTCCCACTGGGCGATCGCCCCGGTAGCCACATCTTCTAAGCGGCCTTGATGGTGGGTAGCGGTGACCTGATAGCCCTGTTGAATAGTCGCGGCAAAGTCAGCGGGCGACAGCGGATGAGCACCTTCAACAGACTGTGAGGTTGTTCCCCAATGACCTAGGCCCAGACGGTGAGGCCAAGCCCAAAAGCGGTTAACATCCGGCAGGTGACAGCAGAGATACCCTTCGTCAGGACCCAGGATCTGGGCATCCCCACCACTCAGCAACGACGAGCCCGCCGGATCATCAATGGAATACATGAAGGCGAAAGATTCACCCACCTCCGGCAGCGTCACCCGAAAATACCACCCTTCAAAAAATCGATGATCGCCCCCCGGCCAGTGATAGCCGCTATGGGGCGTCCAAAAAAACTTAGACATCTACCCAACGCGGAACATATTGCCAGCCTTGTTTGAGGTCAATCTTGATCTGATCGAGATCAGGGCAATATTGCCGCACGAGCTGCCAAAATGCCTTGGAGTGATTCATGTGAACGGTATGACACAGCTCATGAATCAGCACGTAGTCGACTAAAGACGGCGGCAAGAACAGCAGCTTGTAGTTGAGGCTGATAGACTGGCTTGACGAGCAGCTGCCCCAGCGCGTACTTTGGCCTCGCACAGTCAGGCGGCTGTAGGCGAGGTCACAGCGCTGGCTCGTTTTTTGCAACCAAGGAGACAGTTCCGCGCGGGCTTTACGCTGCAGCCAGCTGCGCAGCAGGTCGCGGCACGCCTCGGCATCGTCAACGGGGCCTCTGAGGGTGATTTCTCGGGGCTGGTTTTGCGTCAGAGCCAGGGTTGAGCCCTTAGAAGTTTGGTAGGTGACCGTCCAAATTTCGCCGCGTGATAGCAGTTCAAGGGTGGTGGGCTTATCAACGCTGTGGTCGGCTGGCAGCGTATCGCGCTGCTGCTCAATGCGCTGCAGAGTTTTCGTAATCCAGCCCCGGCGGCGCTCTAAAATTTCGGGAATTTCAGTAGGGTTAAACCCCGGCGGTACGACGACCTCCAGCGTTCCTTGATAGGAAATCTTCAAAGAGACATGGCGGGCACGGCGGCTTTCGCGAACTTGATAGTTCGGCAGGGGGCTTTGATGATCACTCAAGGCAAACAAAGTGAGTTGCTGGACAATCTCTGGCATAGGGTATCGCAGTCGCGATCGCTCAAGGGTGAGTTTATCGCTTTATTGAGGCAAAAGGAACCTAACAGAACAGTTCAAATGTATCATCAACGATAGTGGAAAGCCATCCTGTTTGCGCCGTGAATAAAGGTGGTAAACGAGTCTGTTCACGCTGGGCGGATCGCGTCACTCAGCGTCTGCTGCAGATGGGTCTGAGCCACTATTTTGCCGCCTTTAAAGACCGTGCGACTCGGTGGCGCGGTCGCGATCGCCTCGGAAACGGAACCAGCCGCCAGCAGGACAAAATCAGCGGCGCGGCCAGGCGCGATGCCGTAATCGTGAATGCCGATAGCCTGAGCCGCATATTGGGTCGTCACGTTGAGACAAAACTCCTGTTGAGCCACGGTACCCAGCTGCAGCACCTGAGCCAGCAGCGTCCCCATTTTGAGCATGTCGCCATCGCCAAAGGGAGTAAACAGGTTTTGAATATTGTTCGTCGCTGTCCCCACTGTGACCCCCCACTGGTGCAACTGGTGTAGCGGTGCAACGCCTCGCCGCACGTTGTGAGTATCTCGACGAGCCATCATGTAGAGGTCTGCGGCGGGCAAGGCTAAAACCGCAATGCCCGCCGCGGCAAGATCAGCGGCGATCGCCTGTAGGTCAGCGGGCGGCAAACTTGCCAGCTTCGTCATATGACCCAGGCAGACGCGGCCTTGCCACTGGCGACGCTGGGTTTCAGCCATGACGAGCGGTAACTGCAATGGCTGATCGTCATCTAAAAAGTCGAGATGAAAGTCGACATCACAGTCATAGGCTTCGGCAATGTCAAAGATGATCTCGATGTTGCGACGAGGGTCTGGATCGACGTAGGGGGCAGAGCCGATAACGTTGCCACCCCAGTCCATGGCCTGTCGCAGGAGCGCCTCAGTGCCCGACTGGTTGGTAATTCCTTCTTGAGCAAAGACGGCCAGCTGTAAGGTCATGGCCGGTGCATAGGCTTTCTGTAGGGGCAACAGCGCTGTCATCGCAGTCAGTCCCAAAATCGGGTCAACTTCCACATGGCAGCGCATGGCCGTCACGCCAAAGGCGATCGCGCGGTCCAGCACCCGACGGGCACGATGCTGAATATCTGCGACGGTGTACTCTGCTTTGAGACGCAGAGTGTTAGACAGCGCTTCGGCAAAGTCGCCGGTCTGAGCGGGCGATCGCGACAGCAAAAAGGCCTTATCTAAATGAATGTGAGCATCCACAAAACCGGGCACGAGCAGTTGCCCCTGAGCATCTAAGGTGGTTGGGGCCGCAACGGCGTCAGCTTGTACATGCGTAATTTGGCCATTGTGCCAGGCCACCGTCCACAGACCGGGACGACCCACCAAGGCCACATTAGCGATCGCCGAGTCAACCATCACGGGCGTTAATCCTCAGTCTCTGAACGCTGCTTACACCATCTGCCCGTCACCCATCCTAGCTGAGGCTAACTGACCGGCATCCCTTGCCACATTTTTGAGCCGTCTGGAGGCTCTCGCCCAACTAGCCCTGCAGACCCGCTGCTAAAATCGGACTCCCCCAGCCCTGCTGGCATCGCAGAGAAGCTCAGGCGTTTGCCCGCACCATATCCCTAGAACAGACAATTTTCTGTCAGGATTGAGCAGCGCCAAGCCCCGCGATCAGGGAGGTAATTTTTGCACAGTTTCCTCTGGTGACAGGAGCCAGAGTCATCGCCTAGCGATAGAGAATCAGGCTTAAACCTGGAAACGGTCAGGCCAACACTGAAGCTGGTGAGCAGAGGGGCCAAAGGTTTGGCCTGAATGTAACAGATGGGTGATGTCAGCTTCAGCAAAGGTTATGGTGAAGTTCGAGTGCATCAGTAATTGTCATCAGTCGTCCTGTCAGCCATTGATTTTGCCCCTCTGACGGACTTGCCCCCTGCCCCGTAAATCATGATGCCTACCCCTGCCACGACCACTGCCACTCAATCAAAAACCCAGCCTGACCAGATCGGCTTTCGCTTTCCCTGGCAAGCGGTGCTCACCGGCAGTTGCCTTTCGCTAGCGACCCTGGTGACTGCCATTAACAGCCCGTTTCTGCAGCAGTGGGAATGGCAGATGCAGACGCTCTTTTTTGAACTGCGGGGGCCGCAAGCCGCCCCTGACGATATCGTCATTTTGGCAATTGATAACGAATCGCTATCTCAGGCTGAGCATTATCGCAGTGACCCGGAGCAGTATGCCGATTTGGCCCCGATTCAACAGTGGCCCTGGCAGCGGGAAGCCTATGCAATCGCGATCGATCGCCTCTTGGCGGCAGGCGCTAAAGCCGTGGCGGTGGATATTGTGCTCACCACTGACAGTGCCTATGGCTCGGCGGATGATGACCGCCTCAACACCGTGTTGACTCAGTACGGCGATCGCGTCACCCTAGCGATGAAATACGAGGGCGATCAGCTGCGGCAGGGCACGTTATTAAAGCCGACACTGCCCCTAGAGCAGTTTCAATCAGCCGGGATTCGCCTGGGCAATATCAATTTTCCTTTAGAAAACGACGGGCGCATTCATCGTCAGGGGCATACCTATCTGCAAGCGCTAGAGACCGCGAGCGGCGGCCCCAGCGATCTGGGTGAAACCGCCCCTGATTGGGCCACCATCACCAGTTTTGCCGAAGCAACGTTGCAGTCAGCAGCGATCGCCTATCCTGAGCCGACCGGCACCGGCATTCATTTTTTAGGGCCCGCCCAAACCTTTGAGCATGTGCCGTTTTGGTATGTGCTGGATGCTGATCTATGGTCCAACTATTTGCAAGGAGGGGCGGTGTTTCAAGACAAAATTGTGGTCATCGGCACCACCGCCAGTCTGCACCAAGATTTCCATAGCGTCCCCTTTGCCAGAAGCATCGCCTACCCCGACCCAATGCCCGGGGTCGAGATTTTGGCAAACGATATTGCCACCTTGCGAGCGGGTAACGCGCTGACGATCGGCCTCCCCCAGCCACTGGCCCGAGCTGGCTTATTGTTGGCGATCGGGGGCGGCTTTCTCGTGGGGGTCTCCCGGAGTAAGCGCATTTTGCAGCGCCTGATGTGGACAGCAATCGCCACCGGCGGCTGGCTAGCGATCGGGTATGTCAGTTTTATTGGGGCAGGCATCTTTTTACCCACGGCTGGCATCGCCGTCACGGTGATCATTTGTGGCGGCTGTTATGCCACCACCGGCCTCGTGGCCGAACAGTTTCGGAAGCAGCGGCTGCGCACCACATTGGCCCAATATGTCACCTCGCCCATCGTGCAAGAAATTATCAGCCAAGAAGAAGACTTTCAAGACTTACTAGAGGCCCGCCAGGCTGAGGTAGTGGGCACGCTATTGGGTGCTCGCTATCAGGTACTCGCAGTCCTCGGCTATGGTGGCTTCAGCGAAACGTTTACCGCCGCTGATACCCAACGACCGGGCAATCCAATTTGTGTGGTCAAGCGCCTGCGCATCGTCAGTGACGACCCGCAATCGCATCAGCTGGCCCATCGCTTATTTGTCTCAGAGGCCAAAACCCTAGAACGACTGGGGCACCATAGTCAAATTCCGCGTCTGCTGGCGCACTTTGAAACTAGCACCTCGTTCTTCTTAGTTGAAGAAATGGTGCAAGGCAACATGATCAAAGATGAACTGTCGTCTCGTCAGGCGAAGTCGCAGGCTTGGGTGATGAACATTTTGCTCGATCTCGTGACGGTGGTGGAGTATGTCCATAGACAGGGCGTCATTCACCGCGATATCAAACCGTCTAACCTGATTCGGCGGGCGGGCGATGGTCGCTTGGTGCTCATTGACTTTGGCTCAGTCAAGGAAATTTCTAACCAATTGACGGAGACGGAAGCCCACGTCACCTCCACGATTGGCATTGGCACCAAAGGCTATATGCCCAGCGAACAGTCCGCCGGTATGCCACGTTTTAGCAGCGATCTGTATGCGATTGGCGTGACCGCGATCGAGGCGCTGACGGGCATTTCTCCCTACAAACTGAAATATGACGATCGCGGCGAGCTGATTTGGCAATACTTGGTACCAGATCTGCATCCAGCGTTGGGCAACGTACTAAGCCAAATGGTGCGCTATGACTTTACCCAACGCTATGAAGCGGCCCAGCACGTCCTGGCAGCTCTTAAAGAAATTCCCGTGGCGTTGCCTGATGCCCTAGTCGTTCGGGCTCCTTTGATCACCGATGTCAACACTCAAGTGATTGACGAAGATGACGATCGCTGGGATGAGCCCACCGGCTACTTACCGACCGACTGGGCAACCGAATCGGATGAATCAACCGAGCCAGAAAGCCGCCTGGGTTAATGTCATGACGGCACCAGACCGCGGCTATCGTTGCTTGCCCTAACCGAACTATTGGATCTTTGAGAAATACCCTGCCGTCATCAGACCGTTACGTGACGGTACATGCCTCATGCCCCTATCCCGAACTCAGGTTATCTAAGCTGCCAGCAGTTGGCGGAGAACAAAGTGCAAAATGCCCCCGTTGCGGTAGTACTCCACTTCATCCAACGTATCGATGCGGCAGAGCAAAGGAGCCACAGTGGTT
>CALCPB010000809.1 GCA_937897665.1 uncultured Halomicronema sp.
CCATTGACGTAGAGTTCAAAATAATTATCGGCTAAGATATAGCCGGTAATGATTTCACCATCCGAATCAATTTCCACAACAGGAATTGATTCTAAGTTGACTTCTTGAATACTTCCATAGGTCGTTTGAGTACACTCGTTGTACAGATCAGCTGCTTTAGGGCCTGTTTCAAAATTATTTTCTGCAGGCATAATCCAATCTGTGCCATCGGTTGCGGTGATTGTTCCCACCGCACTCACACGTGCTCGTGACATAGAACAATTGAGCAAATTTTCTATCGTTACGGTCGGGGCACGCCCCTGAGTGGTCGAAGCGATTGGACGAGGTATTTGTGATATCGGCTCTGACACATCAGCAGTCGGTGAGGTTTCTAGATCTTTGGCTTGCGCCTCCTCCAGCGGCGAAGGTTGAGTACAAGAGAGGGACATTGAAAGGACTGGGATAACAAAACTTAGAGTCGTCAGCTTTAGAAACATGGCAATTATTAGGGCAAGAATAAAGATTCCTGCCCCATGACTTTGTCAGATACCTAGCGGATGATTTGGTGGGGCGATTGAAATGGCAATCTGTGGTTAATCTATGGTGATCGTGAGTAGGGCAGGCAACCTCGGTTCTCTTTCCTGAGCTGGTTGGGGTGGTGCTGGTCGCGGAGCTGGCTGGGGCTCCGGTTGGGGGGCCGGTTGCGGTGCTGGGGGTACTGACCTCTCTACTCTCTGAGCGATCGCACGACGATGCGGCCTCTCCTCCGCCTCATTGGCTTGTGAGCTAGTAGCGGTAGCTGCGATTAAGCCTGCGCAAGAAACACTCATCAGCGTTGTGGCCAAAAAGGCTTTGACTTTTCGATTTAGTTTCATTTGGCAACTCCTAAAATTCAAAGAGTGGTGACCATTGAAACCTCTCATTGAAAGGTTTTTGGCGTTTTAAATTCAAGGTTTATACAACACTTGATTACATCAACAATAGAAAAAGCACTAATAGAAAAAATCAGTCGTAAGTCACGGTTGGACTATGTCATAAGTCACGATAAATTCATCATCAAGAAACTCGTGGTCAAATAAAATCCTGGCATGGGTATTGCCGCTCAACATCATGGAATTTCCTGACGACTACGCTCAGCCGGTGATGTTGAGCCTGACGATTTGAGCTGCAGAAAGTCATGGATTTTATCCTTGTGGGAGCGACCCAGGCTGTTGTTGAGGTGGTGGTGGCAAAGCGTCTCTGAGTTCTTCAACCATCACATTTAGGGTCACAGCGGCTGCTTCTAGGTCAAACGGGGGCTCGCCCAGCGCCGCCATGAGTTCATCAGTTGTGACGCCTAACTGGGTAGCCGCCTCATCAAAACCCGGGGGTACCGCTGCCTCACCGGGTCTGCCCCCTCCCGGCCCTCCCGATCCGCCTGGTCGATCCTCTTCAGGGCGTCCCAAGCGATCGCCCATCGCCGTGGCATCACACAGTTGGCCTGCGCCGACCCCGTCAAACTTGCAGCCGACTTCTCCCTTAAAGCAGGTGATGAACGAATTGCTGCCCGGATCGGCGACGTGATAGTGGTAGCCACGCACTTCGTCGTATTCACCGCGACACTGGTCCAAACCCGTCGATTCTTCACCGTTTTTATCGAGCCGAGCATACAGGGGAAAACCATCCAGCGCATAGCCAATCATGGGGGCATGGGTATCAGCCTGTTCAACCTCAGGTGGACACCCGGTATGCGCGTGGTAGTGGTAGCCTTCATTCAGATTGATGTGGCCGCCGCAGTCGTCAAAAGGAGCCAAAGTGTAGGCCCTTAAAATATCTGCGGTAGGGGCTGGCAGCTCAAACGTGACGCCATTCAGGGCAACGCCAATACTGTTGCGGGCAAACTCAGTCGGGGTTGCCTGCTCTACCGGGGTAATGGGAATGACGTAGGTGTTGACGGCCGCCCCTTCCTCAAGATGGGAAACGAGGCATTGCACGCAGTAATTTTGGTACGCCTCGTCTACGTTGGGCCGTGCGGCTGCCGCACAAGCCTCGGCAGACTCTGTGACGCGAATCGTACCATCGTCGTTATAGAGCTGCCAGTTCCCATCTTCGTAGAAGGTATCCAGATTTTCGACGAAGGGGCCATCCACATCGTAAACCTCGCCACTTTCAGGCCAGATACCGCCCGCCTCATCCGTATCAGTAATGGTCGCGGGACACCAGGGCCCGGCTTCATGATCAAGGGGGATGGAGGTCACAGTAATGCGGTAGCACATGGTTTCAGTGCCCCCCGACAAAGTACAGGCTTCTTCGGTAATGTCAGTGACTAATCCATCTTCCAGAAACAAGGATGAGGGGGCTTGCGTGACAGCGACTTTTGTAGAAGTTGCTTCTGAAATGGTTGGGGGCGGAGCTTCCGTTACAGCATCTTTGCCACAAGAAACCATCACGAGAAAGATAATTGTGATCAGGCCTAAAAGGGATAGTCTAATCCTCGATTTCGCATTCATCAGCAATTCCTTGGCTCAGACCTGGATTCTGTGAGGATAGATCAAGATATAAAGCGAGTATTCGTCACTAAAAACCGTTGTTTAAAGCGAGTTCGAATAACAAACTCAGCTTAAGTAGGGTTCGACATTCTGCCCTGTGCTAGGTAGCTAGATTGTCTTAGCCATTTGGCACATGACCAAAGTCCTACTGATGGCCACTCGACATCACAAAACTTGGGGATGACTCCGTGTCAAGAGCAGCAGACCGGCGAGCTAGCAGGGCGATCGCCCCGCGCCGTCGCAACTGTCTTGACTCAATAGAAAGGCTTACTAACCTGAGTTCGGGATAAGAGCATGAGGCACGCTGACCAGCCGGTTAAGGCGGCCATCCCCTCTGGGGCGGGATGCCAAAGGCGGGGTGGGTGTCGATCCTCGCGCTGAGAATGGTTCAACCCACCCCATTCGCCCCTCCCCAGAGGGGAAAGAAACGGATTTGGGCTTAACCCGAACTGGTGTTTACTA
>CALCPB010000810.1 GCA_937897665.1 uncultured Halomicronema sp.
TGGAGCCTAAGTCTAGTGAGCTTATTGCGGGATTGGAAAAGGGTCGCTGTTTACTGTGTGGGAATCATTTTTTCTTTGGTCGGCATCAAGAGTGTGAGCGCTCATACCGGGCAATTTTCGGATACGTCAGAAACTTCCTCGGTGACGAATGAGGCGGCGATCGCGCAAGCCGAGCCGCCCGTTTGTCAGTATGAATGGCAAGAGCCTCAAGCCTATGCTCGGATCATCACTCAGGAAGATCCGCTCCGCATCCGCGCTACCCCAGGGGGACGAGTCATCGGCGCAGTGCCCAAAGGGTGGGCAGTGGTCGTGTTGGAAGTGAACAATACGGGCGACTGGACCAAGATTACGAGCCATTTTGGCGACCCTGGAGAGTTTGGATTTGCCTCTGCCCCGAGTTTTCGAGAGGGCTGGGTGGCCAGTCGCTATCTGGCCGCGCTGGGTGATTTTTGTGAAAAACCGTCGTTAGACATGGCCGCTGTGCAGCTCATGACTGGCCCTGACGCCCAGCAATATACCGTCCAGGAAGACTGGCTGCAGATGGGCGATCTCATTGCCCAAAAGTCCCGCCAGTCGTGACGCGACCGGCAGCGCCCCACGAGTTGCCGACTCGATTGGCGGCGGTGCTGCAGGCCGCTCTGCAGGCCCCCGGCAATCGGGCGCGCTTTCATGCAGCGGGCCTGATTCAGACCAGCCGCTGGGGGCTTGAACGTCCGACCCTGGCCGCCAACTGGCAGGTGCAGTTCGCCCAACTCCCCCCGCTAGAGAAGGCCGCCGTGAGGCAAGCTCCTGGTCAGTATCTCGCCGGGGTGGCAGATATCATCTATCGTGGCTCGACCAGCGGTAGTCGCAGTCGGTCGTATACCTTTTTTGCCAACAGAGCTTGGAATGAGCAACGCTTGCGATCGCGCCAGGGCTTCTTGAACTGGTGGGGCATTGATCCAGCGGTACCGATCGTGAACCTGGCGAGCCGCCTCATGCCGGGCAGAGAGGCCGATTGGGCGATCGTGGGCCCGGTGACTCTAGAGTTTATCGAGTCGCTACGGGCGAACTTGGCAAATCGCCCTTGGGTGGGGCGGGGCTATCCGAGTCGCCTCTGCGAAATTGCCAGCCTGCTGCGGCAGCCGTTGCCCGGCGTCAAAGCGGTTATTTGCACCGGAGAACTGCTGTTTCAGCATCAGCGTGAGCTGCTGGAACAGCGATTTCAAGCGCCGGTCATTAATGAATATGGCTGTCACGAGGCAGCGATTCGCGGCTTTACCTGCCCTGAGTTTGGGCGGATACATCTAGATGAGCAGTCTTGCTTTTTAGAAACTGTCAACGGTGCTCTGGTCACCACTGACCTGTGGAACGAAACGATGCCGCTGGTGCGTTATCAATGTGGCGATCTCGTTCATTGTGATGCAACGCCCTGTCTCTGCGGTCGACCCGGCTTGACGGTACAGGTTTTGGGGCGCATCGAAGATCGTATTGGCACGCGTCACGGGCTCAAACTGCCGGGAGAAGTGGCCCTGCCAACACTGCCGGGCCTGCTGCACTACCGTATTCAGCGCCAGTCACCCACTCTAGTGGCTGCTCAGATACAGGTGGATAATGCACTGTCCGCACGGCCTGCCGCGGTGGCAGAGGCCTCACTCCAAACCTGGGTCAACCAGACGTTGGGCGATCACACCCTCAGCACGATTCATCAGGCCGCCGTGGCGTCCCCAGCGTTGCCCCCCGAGGAGTGGAGCGACCACCACTGGCTGACCACCCTTACGCAAAACTCGTTGAATGGCTGGCTAGCGACCTCAGCCCTGCCCACCGGCGAAGCCCGCCCACTTGCGCCGGTCCTGAGAGCCTTGCTGGCTCCCTGCGTCATTGGCATGGAGTTGCCCAAAGTCATACAGCAACAGGTTGTGGCTTTGGCTAGCAGTCCCACAGCGGTTGAGCCGGCGGTCGAAACGATGAAGGTCAGAATCTTGCTGCTGGCCTGCAGCTGCATCCGCGATCGCCCAACGTCGCACCATCTCTATACTCAAGCCGTTGCTCGTCAGCAAAAACTCGCGACGGCACCGGATGCAGCCCTCCAACTAGATTGCTTGCTTCCCGCTCTGCATCTGCCTGCGTCGGTACTCTCCCCCACCTGGGCCACTGCCGCCATGGCAGAAACCTGGCCCCTGGACCCGCTGCATGTGCAGCATTTGCTCGCCGCCTTTGAGGTCGCTCTACAGCGGCGATCGCCGACTCAGCGATCGCCAGTGCTACGCCACCTGCGTCCTCCCTTGGCTGTTCTCGTGGGTGATCTCAGCTTCTGGGCCGCTAACTTGACGACAGCCCACCTGCATCACTGGTCAGAACTGCTGCAGGCCCCGCCGAACCTGACGAGTCCATCGCTCTCGCCAACGGCAGCTGCTCCCGCCCCGGCCTTTTTAGCGAGTTGGCTATCCTGGCGACAAGCCTTGATTCATGAGACCCTGACAGCGGTTGAACACTTCGCTGCGCTAACGGCAGCCGCGGGTTCGGACACAGAAAAAGCGCGGCTTCAGGTTGAGCGAGGATATTTCGATATCCTGCGTCACATCCCGCTTGATCCGCAAGAATGGCTGCCCATCATTGAGACCCATGCCGCTGACCTCACCGCCGCGCCGACGGATCGCCCCGCCAGCTTGACGCCCTGGCTACCGATTGTGAACGCCTTGGTGCAACCGCTGTACGAACAAGGTCAACCCGAGCTGGCCTATCGCTGTTTGCTGGCAGCTACGCTCACATCGCGTCAGCAGTCGGCCTTTGAACGGTTGACCACGCGATTTAATCAAAAGCAGTCTGTGCTGGTTGATCTCTGCCCGCAATCGCCCACTTCGGCATGAATCAGGTAAGCCGTGCTTTTCGGGTGATTTTAGACGGTCGTCAGGTGTCGACCGCAGCGATGCTGCAGACACTGCAAGCTGGGTTCGACACCTGGCCCGCAGCCTTGCAGCAATGCTGTG
>CALCPB010000811.1 GCA_937897665.1 uncultured Halomicronema sp.
GGCCAAACTGCGCGAGATGCTGACCGCAGGCAGCTATCCGGTGCGCAATCCGACGCAGAATATTGCCGATTTGCAAGCACAAATTGCCGCCAACGAGAAAGGCGTCCAGGAACTGCAGCGGATGCTAGATCAGTATGGGCTAGAGACGGTGCAAGCCTACATGGGCTATGTGCAGGATAATGCTGAAGAATCGGTGCGGCGGGCGATTGATCGGTTGAGCGATGGCAGCTTTACCTATGAGCTGGATAGTGGCGATCGCATCCAAGTCACCATTCAAATTCACAAGGGCGATCGCAGCGCCACCATTGACTTTTCCGGCACCTCACCCCAGCTCAACAACAACTTTAATGCGCCCGCTGCTGGCTGCAAGGCGGCGGTTCTCTACGTCTTTAGAACCCTGGTAGACGATGATATCCCGCTCAATGCTGGTTGTCTCAAGCCCCTGAAGATTGTCATTCCCGAGGGCTGCTTACTCAATCCGGAATACCCTGCTGCGGTGGTGGCCGGTAATGTCGAAACCTCGCAGGCGATCGTCGATACGCTGTATGGCGCTTTGGGCGTCTTAGCCGCCTCCCAGGGCACGATGAACAACTTCACCTTTGGTAACGAGCGCTACCAGTATTACGAGACTATCTGCGGCGGCTCTGGTGCGGGGCCTGACTTCGCGGGCACAGACGCCGTGCAAACTCACATGACCAACTCTCACCTCACCGATCCAGAAGTTCTGGAATGGCGATTCCCCGTGCGGTTGAAAAGCTTTTCGATTCGGCCCGACAGCGGCGGTGGGGGCCAGCATCGCGGAGGACATGGGGTGATTCGACGCCTGCAGTTCACCGAACCGATGACCGCCGCCATTCTCTCTAGTCATCGGCAGATCCCCCCCTTCGGACAGGCAGGAGGCAAAGCCGGCACCGTCGGCCACAACTGGATTCAGCGCCACGAAGGCAGCCGCGAAGACCTCGCCGGCACCGCCACGGTTGACATGGCGGCAGGCGATACGTTCGTCATTGAAACTCCTGGAGGGGGTGGATTTGGTGAGCTATAGAAGCGGTCTGAAAATCGTCTTCAGGGGTGCGCTTAAAAGAAAACTGCTCTCACTCCCTCACCCTTCTATTTGTTAGGCACAAGTTGCTGGGTTGCTCGAAATAACCAGGTCTCACCACTCGATTGCAAAGTCATGACGTGACCAAAACGCTATCAATGCGATAGCAGTAAATTGAGGAGAACCAACAGATCACTCCTTCTGCGAGGTCCAGGACGGCAGTTCGTCCTGGTCGTAGGCCGTAGGACGCGCGAAGCTAAAACGAAATTCCCCCCAGAGAAAGCGCTTAAACGAAGCCTGAATATCCGTCTTACGACTCGCTACAAGCAAAACTCAGAAGCCTTCCTATGTGGTGCTTTACGGGAATTTTGCCGAAAGGGTAGCACCTTTAAAGAGCTTATTTTTCAACCGATCCCTTAGCGCGCTCTTTTACTTTGGCCTATTGCGATGAATCCCACAATGCAGTATTCAAAATCACTTTCCCCTCAAGACGTGCGACTTCGATGTCGGAGTGGTGAACTAGCCCAGCCCACATCAGGACTCGCCATGGGCTACGTGCAAACGAACTTGGTTATTTTGCCCAGTCACTTAGCGGCTGAGTTTTTGTCGTTTTGCCAGCAAAATCCCAAGCCTTGCCCAGTTTTAGAAGTTCTAGATCAGGGCTACCCAGAG
>CALCPB010000812.1 GCA_937897665.1 uncultured Halomicronema sp.
GTAGCTGAGGAAAACGTCATATTCAAACGCTTGGGTCATAGCTCGGTTGATGCGGTCAGGGTGAGTGCACTTTTCACTTTTCAATGATGCACGTGTAACCTCTTTTCGTCACGTCTGTTAGATGCTAATCTTCATCGAGCTGATCGCGATACAGGGCTACAATTTTCTCCACCACTTGAGGAATCGAGAGTCCATCAGAACACAGTTCGATCGCGTCTTCAGCTTGGCGTAGCGGCGCGACCCGGCGGGTGCTGTCTTGGCGATCGCGGTCATCAATGGCACGTTCGAGGGCTTCTAAACTCATCGGCGGCTGATTCTGCGCGGCCATATCGCGCTGGCGACGGCGGGCTCGTTCCTGCACCGAAGCCGTCAAAAACACCTTCAGTTCCGCAAAGGGAAACACCTGTGTGCCAATGTCTCGTCCTTCCATGACCACTCCGCCCTGGTCGCCATAGGCTTGCTGTTGGGTGAGTAGCACTTCACGAACAGCTGGCTGAGCGGCCACGGTCGAAACGTTGCCCGTGACGTGAGTACTGCGAATCATTTGAGTCACCTCTTGCTCGTTGACCCAAACCCGAGTCAAGCCGACCTGTCCCGCAGGGGCTGCTTCTGACGCCAGGCGAATATGGCAATCGGCCAGAATCTCCGCCACTGCCACCTCATCGGTGGGTTCAATGCCCAGCTGCAGCACTTGCCAGGTGATGGCTCGGTACATCGCTCCGCTGTCGAGGTACATTAGCCCATTTTGATCGGCGACCAACCGCGCTACCGTTGATTTGCCCGCTCCTGCTGGCCCATCGATCGCGACAATTGGTCGCCGCGATCGCAACAGCACATTATCAAGCAGTCGCGTATTGCCCAGATGAGCCGCGATCGCCAAGAGTCCTACTGTGTCTACCTGGGCCATCGGCTGTAGCGTTGCCGGATGCACCAGTTCCAGATATTCCACCCGGATGCTGGGAACCAGATTGATCTTCGCGGCCGCGGCCGCGATCAGGCTCTGAGCTTGGCGTTCACCCTCGGCAAATGCCGTTTTGGCGGCCTGCAGACTGGTGTAGAGCGTCGTTGCCTGATAGCGCTGAGTGGCGGTGAGATATTCGTTTCGCGAACTGTAGGCCAGTCCGTCAGATTCTCGGACGATGTCACAGCCAATGACTTTGACGGGCCAATTTAAGTCCGCCACCATGTGTTTGATGATCGCTAGCTGCTGGGCATCTTTACGGCCAAAGTAGGCGCGGTTGGGCGTCACCAGGTTAAACAGTTTGGCCACCACCGTTGTGACACCGGCAAAATGTCCTGGTCGGCGAGGACCACACAAATGCTGAGTCAAGGGCTCAGGCGGTATCACCTGGGTCAATAGCGTGGCAGCCGAGGCGTCTGCGGTATAGAGCGTACGGGGATGGGGGCAGAAAATCGCATCGACCTGTGCCGCTTCGCACGTGGCCACATCCTGCTCTAGGGTGCGTGGATAGGCCTCTAAATCTTCATTGGGGCCAAATTGGAGGGGGTTGACAAAAATACTGACGACGACGCGATCGTTTTCTTGGCGGGCGCGTCGAATTAAACTGATGTGTCCCAGATGCAGTGCCCCCATGGTGGGCACTAAACCTACCGAAGCAATTTCAGGATAAGTTGCGGCAGAGGGCTGCCGCCAAATCGCCAAACAACTCTTTAAGCCTTCAATCGTCTTGAGGACTTTCACCAATCTTTCACCCTTGTTATGCACTGATCAACTTAGCGGCAGCCTCATCGGTTGCCCAGGCTGAGACCGACTCTCGTTGCTGTTGAGCTGCTGATCCGCCAAGCCAGATGGCACTCTTCACTTCAAGGCAGCATGGGCGGGCCATCGGCTGAGCCGTTGGCGAGGCCGGACGATCAGCAATATATGTTTACATTAAGGCCACAAGTTTTATACCCTACCAGACTCTGTCATGAAAGCTGTGCTTCATTCATTCTCAGCAGATTACTGCTAAATACTGAGAGATGCTAAGGGGGGCGATCGCCGTTAGGGGTGACAGGACTGCTTCAGGGCATGCGGTCATGCATCTGCATGCAGGAGCGAGGAAGCGAGTTTGCTCGGCGCTTTTGGAAGCACCGGCAGACTTGTTGATCAGTGACCTCACCGCGATCGCCTGCCGGTTGCTCATCAACGGGTCTGAGCATGATGCCGGTCTATATTGGACTGCGCAGCCTGAGTCCTGCCCGCGTCTCCCTTATTTCCCCCGGTAGTCACAAGGGTATGAACTCGTAGGCTCTTCTATTTCTTTAATATTGGATAAGACGTAATCACTAACTCTGAGATCTTGCCGCGCCGTTTGGCCTTACAGTTAATCGCCCGCGAGGCCTGAATCTGATGAATATAGAAGTCTTGATAGAGGTCTTGAATAAACGGACAGTCAGAATTAGACAGCATGACTTTGACGCCCCGGTGAGCCAGCTGTGTAAAAGTCTGGTGCAGCCGCTGCTGGTCGGCGGCTTGAAAGCCGTACCGGTTATAGCGGGTAAAGCTACTCGTTGCGCTAATAGGGTGATAGGGCGGGTCAAAGTAGACAAAGTCTGCAGGACTCTGGGCTCGGTCTAAAATGCTGGGGAATTGAGCGCAGGTTAAATCGGTCTTTTGCAAGGCCACCGAGGCGTGACGCAACGTCTCGGCATCACAAACCTTGGGTTTTTGATAGCGCCCCATCGGCACGTTGAAATGCCCCTTGGAGTTTTCACGATAGAGGCCGTTGAAACAGGTTTTATTGAGATAGACCAGACGCGCGGCCCGCCGGGTTGGCGATCGCAACTCTCCCTGAGCCCGCATATCGTAGTAATAGTCGTGGCAGTGACGGTCTTGATGAACCTGCAGGAGGTCAATCAGGGTTTCCACATCATCGCGCACACAGCAATAGACGTTGACCAGTTCTTCATTCAGATCTGCTAAAACGGCTTGACGACAGCGAGCGGATAGGTGAAAGAACACCGCCCCGCCGCCCAAAAAAGGTTCGTGATAGCGACTAATTTGGGAGGGAAAATAAGCGTGATATTGCTCAATGAGCCGCCCTTTGCCGCCCGCCCATTTTAGGAAGGGACGAGGCGTGATCTGGGGTTTGAGGGCAGCCGTCATGGCATTAGCAACCCGTGATTGGCAATGAAGGAATGAATGCTGCCGTTCACCGAGGAGAAGTTGCTAGCCCCCCTCTGCGAACGGATGTACTTATTGTAAAGGCTGCGGACAATTTGTCTGGTCAATTCATTCACTCCTGAACTGCGATAGGATTAAACCGCAGTGATTTATCGCCAACAATCGCGCTGCTGCTCAATTTGAAGTTGCGCTGGGTTGAATTATGCAAGAGTTTTTTAAGAATGTTTCACGATATCCCAGATTTTTGATTTCTTTTTCCCTGGGAATCTTTTTCAACGCAATTGAACCCATCGTGCCGTTGCTCAAGCGACCGACTACTGCGATCGCCCTAGTCGGCTTGGTAATTGCGGCTTTTGTGTTTCTGTCCGTGACGTTGAGAGCCATGCTGGGCCTGTCTGTGGCATAGGTCAGTAGGAGCCAATCGGTCAGTCAAGGATCGTCGAGCGCTGAGTCAAGCGACGGTTCGGTGCTGGGCAGCCGGTCAATAATTTTTGTGAGAGGACTGTGTCATGGCTAATGATCGACGAGTTGCCCGAGTCGCATCTCTGATCAAGCGCGAGGTGAGCCAAATGCTCATGTCAGAGATCAAGGACGATCGCGTCGGGGCCGGAATGGCCAGCGTGACGGATGTCGTCGTGTCTGGCGATTTGCAGCACGCCAAAATATTTGTCAGCATTTATGGCACTGACGAAGCCAAGGTAGAAACAATGGCCGGGTTGCAGGCAGCGACTGGCTATATTCGTCGGGAGTTGGGGCAGCGTATTCGCCTCCGCCGCACGCCGGAGATTTTGTTTCGCGAAGATCTGGCCGTGGAGCGCGGCACTCGCGTGTTGTCACTGATTAATCAGCTGAACGTTGACAGTGAAACTCCGGCTCATGAGTTCGCTGACGACGCAGGAGAAGTCGGAGACGAATGCTACGGTACTTATATTCCTGCGGCTACTGAGGAACGGTAGTGACGCGACTCGGTTTGCCGGATCCTGAGACCCTCTCCCTGGCAGCTCAGGTCGCTCAACTCATTACCGTTCGCGCTTCGGGATTTTTATTTGATCATCAGCGCCGCTATCCTCAATGGGAGCTCAACAGGGCTGACTTACGCCACTGTGTGGAGGATATGGGCATCGGCGGCGTGAATTTGTAGGGGGGCAGAGCTGCTGAAGTGGGGGTTCGCTCGCAGCAGTTGCAATCCTGGGCAGAGATTTCCCTCTTGCTCGCGGCGGATATTGAAGAAGGCGTGGGTCAGCGGTTTGCGGGAGCCACTCATTTCCCCCCACCGATGGCATTAGCGGCGATCGCTCAGCATGACTTGGCCTTAGCCTGTGATTACGCGCAGCAAATGGGGGCTATCACTGCTCAAGAGGCCACCGCCATTGGCCTCAACTGGATACTCGCGCCGGTGGTTGACGTCAACAACAATGCTGACAACCCAGTCATCAACGTGCGGGCGTTTGGTGAAACGCCCGATGTGGTTGGCAAACTCAGTCAGGCCTTTATCCGAGGGGCGCAGCAGTGGCCGCTGCTGACAACGGCTAAGCACTTTCCGGGGCATGGCGACACTGCTGTCGATTCGCATTTGCAGTTGCCCGTGATTCCTCACGATTATCAGCGGCTTGACCATGTGGAACTCGCGCCGTTTCGCACCGCGATCGCGAGCGGTGTTGATGCGGTGATGACCGCTCATCTGCAGGTGCCCATCATTGATCCCCAGTTGCCAGCGACGCTGTCACCGGCCATTTTGACGCGACTGCTGCGACAAGACTTGGGGTTTGACGGCTTAGTGGTGACTGATGCGCTGATTATGGGGGCGATCGCCAACCAATACGGCCCCTACGAAGCGGCGGTGCTGGCGATCGAAGCCGGAGCAGATATTTTGCTGATGCCCGCCGACCCCGCTGGCACGATTGAGGCGGTGTGCGAAGCAGTGCGCACGCGGCGAGTGGCTCCCGAGCGCCTGCTGATGTCAGTCGAACGGGTGTGGCGTGCCAAGCAAAAAGTGAGCAGTGGCCTCACGATTCCCCCTGAAGCCTGCCATGCCTGGGAGCATGTGCCGCCGCCGCCCGTACAACTAGAGGGTTTGGCGACGCCTCCAGCGCGACAGACCCTGGCCCAGATTCTGCAGGCGTCCACACAGCGTCGGGGGCAGATTGCGTCACTCCCCGCTGCGACGCAAGGACACTCGCTGGTGATCGTTGCCGACGAGTTGCACACCGCCTGG
>CALCPB010000813.1 GCA_937897665.1 uncultured Halomicronema sp.
CAGGTTGACAGCTTTATAATCGCGCCATTCACTGGGCTCGCCCAAAGGCGTCCGCTTGCGGACCTTGCCGCCGTCGAGGCTCATCTCCTTCACCCCACAATCGACCTCAGGGGGCGCAAACGCTTGCCGATGTACCAGACGTTGTTGCGTGCTGCTCGACACCGTGATGCCCGTCAGTACGGCGATATCCTCAGCGGCACGCTGGTAGGATTCGTTGGCACTCACCAACAGACAACACGTCTCTAGATACGGACTCCACTGGCTACGGGCTTTGAGCCCCAGACGTTCACCTTGACGTTCACTGATGCTCACCACTCCGATGATGCTGGCGATTTCTCGATGCCGTCCACTCGTGGTGTCGCTGCTCGTGCGGATAAAAAATTACCGATTTCTGGCCCCACATGCTCCAGCAGATGACCGCGGACGGCTTTTTCGATCCCTGCCAGCGTTTTGACCGCTTCTGGGTCAGTCTCCTCATACAGCAACTCTGCGATCTCCTCAGTGAGAGCTTTGAGACGGGCTTCCTTAGAGGCATCCATGGGAGTGACCAGGGAGGGGTGAACTCATCAAAGCTTACCCCTCATGCCACATCCGAGGGGAAGCATTATGACTCATTGCATAACTGGGATGCACTCGCCCAATGACACTCTGGTTCCTTGCCTTTTCAAGCAAAGGGTAGGTAAAGCTTTACGCGCAAACGCAACTCCAGTTTTCAACTCAAGGCTTGGTTGAATGCTCGATCGCGCCCAACGATAACAACATTTCTCGCTGCACCGGATCGAGTCCCCTCACGCCAGTGATGTTCAGCCCCTCATACATCTTGGGTGGGCTGAGGGTGGCGGTGCAGTCGCCGGTTGCCAAGTCCCACACTTTCAGAGTGCCGTCGCGGCTAGCGCTCACTAAAGTGTTGTCATGGGGATGAAAACAAGCGGAATTCACGAAGCTTTGGTGCCCGGCTAGCGTCTGTAGACACTCCCCTGTCTGTACATCCCACACCCGCACGGTGCCATCAAAGCTCGTGCTGGCAATGCGATCGCCCGTTGGGCTAAATTTCACGTTCCAGATCACGCCTTGATGTCCGGGTAAAACGTGCAGACAAGTCTGGGCCTCTGCATCCCAGATGTAAACCTGAGCGTCATAGCCGCCACAGGCGATGAGGTGACGATTGGGACTGCAATCGACACTGTTGATGTAGCCCTTTATCGGCCCGGACAACGTGGCCAGGCAGTCCCAAGTTTCGAGGTTCCACAATCTCAGCGAGAGATCATGACAGCCCGTGACCATGTATTGACCATCGTGGCTGAAAGCCAGACTCCAGACCAAATTTTGATGGTGCTCGTCTAGGGTGGCGACGCATTGCCCCGTATACACATCCCAAACACAGGTGCTGTAGCGATGGCCGGTGCCCGCGACCCAGCGCCCATCGGGACTAAAGGCGATCGCCCAGAGCCAAGCCTGATACTCAACTAGGGTGTGTAAACATTGGCCGGTGTCTAGGTCCCACAATTTAACCGTGCCATCGCCACCGCCGGTCGCCAGTATCTGGCCTTGAGGGTGAATGGCGATCGCTGTAATTTCGTACGTGTGGGCGGTCCACTGATGGGTGTAGGTTCGCTGTTCAAAATCCCATAGCCAAATGCGTCGATCTTCGCCGCCGCTGATCAGCGTTTGGCCATCGGGGCTAAATATTGCTGACCACAGCGCTTTGTAGCTGCCCTGCAGGGTTTTCAACGGTCGGCCCGTCTGGATTTCCCACAGCCGGACGCTGCGATCGAACCCGACACTGGCCAAGACTTTCCCATCTGGACTGCTGTCGACAGCCCAATCGATGCCCTGGTGTCCCTGTACTACGCTGAGACATTTTCCCGTTTGCGCATCCCATAAGCGGACGGTTTGGTCGTGACAGGCGCTGGCTAGGATGCGACCGTCGGGGGTACAGGCGAGACCCGATATTTCACCTTGGTGGCCTTTGAGGGTAAATAAGCACTCACCAGTCTCCGCGTTCCAGGCTCGGATCGTTTGGTCATGACTCGCGGTGAAGACCCGGTCACCTGTGGTGGGGTAGACTGCCGCCCAAATGTAGGCGTAGTGGTGCTCGTGCCTGACCCGGCGATCGCCAGTCGCTAAATCCCGTAGCTCAATCTGGCCCCGCTCATGACCACTCAGTAACGTCTTGCCATCCGGACTGAGGGCGATCGCGGCCACCTGCCCTGGATCAGCCTGAATCGCCTGTATACAGGTCCAGGTCGTCGTTTCCCAAAAGATGATTTGGCCATCGTGGCTGCTAGAAATCAACTGGCTGCCATCCGGGGTAAAGACGACCGCGCCGACCGGCCCGCGATGGGCCTGCAGGGTTGCCACACAGGTTGCCGTCTCGATCTGCCAAACCTTGACGGCATGGTCAAATCCCGCACTGGCCAGATACTGACCGTCAGCGCTAAAGGCTAACCACACCACAAACATCGGCCCATGCCCCCGCAGGACTCGATGCGACCGCATGTCGGGAAAATCCCACAAAATGATGTCGCCCTCGGTGGCCCCAACGGCAATGTACTGCTGATTGGGGGAGATCGCCACTGACAGGTAATAGTCCAGGTTGTTGGCAAACACCGTTTGATCGAGCAGCGCCCCCTGCAGGTTGACCCCTGGCAGAGCAGTCATTTGCAAATCAACCTGGCGCAAGGGGAGCTGCGACAGGTCATAGTTCTGCAAATCTAGGCCACATTGCTGCAGCAAATAGAGAATGTTACCGGCGGCATAGCCCGCGCGTTCGGCCCAGCCCGATCGCAGCAAATCCGTCAACTGCTGTAGCTGGTCGGCCAGTGCCGCTAGACTGCCAAGCTCATCCAATAGCGCCCGACCAAGCGGATCGACGAGCACCCGCTGCTGACTGGTTTTGACATAGTCCTTGGCTTGGTTTTTGACGAGGGCATGGCTAATCAGCAAGTTGGGACTCTGGGAAACAATCTCCTGCTGCATTTGCACCCGCAACCGTTCGACTAGGTATTCCATCACCACAGGCTGCTGGGTAAAGCCCATCGCCGCCGGGTAAATCAGCGATCGCCGCACCAAGGACTTCAGCGCTTCCATGAGGTCCCGCTTAGCCACAGACTCTAAAATGTTGGTCGCTAAAGTTTCGATGGTGACGGGTTCACGCTCGATCGCCAGCCAGTACATCACCTGCTGCTCTAGCTCGGAAAGTCGGTTGAACTGCTCATCCAGCAGATCATTAATGTCGTCAAAGACATACACCGAATAGTCTAAAAAGCGTGCCACTTCACCCGCAAACAGTTCCTGAATCGCCGCCCCGGCAATTCGCAACGCCAGGGGATTACCCACATATAAATCCACTAACCGTCGCCACACCGTCGGAGAGGCCGAAAAAGTCCCAGCCTGCTCCATCACGGCTTGGCCCTCCGCGGCCGGTAAGCCTGCGAGCTGCAGCACCCGCACGGGCAATTGGTCGCCCGCCAACCGCACAAACTCACGCGGCTTCTCACGGCTAGTCAGCACCACACAGCTCTGGTGGCGCTGCTCACTCACCTGTTGCAGCAGATTGCCGTAGGCTTCGTAGCCGGGACGGTAGCGACCCGCATACTCACCACTTTGCAAAATCGCTTCCGCATTATCAAGAATGAGCTAGCAGTGCTGCGCGTTGAGATAGCCCAACAAATGGTCAATCCGACCACCGACATCAGGCGGCAGATTTTGCTCGATCGCTTGCTGATCCGACAGAAACTGAATTGCTTCCACCACAAACTGATTCGGTGGTGGGGCATTGCGTAGCGATTGCCACAGGACGTATTGAAAGTCATGCTGTAGCTGCTCGGCACATTGGGTCGCGATCGCTGTTTTACCAATGCCACCAATGCCAAAAATGCCGACTAATCGACAGCGATCGTGCTGAATCCAGTCTTGTAATCGCGTTAGCTCTGACTGGCGGCCATAGAAAGTTGTGAGGTCGGGGCGATCGCCCCAGTCTTGATGGTCTGCTTGCCCAAATTTATTTAAGGGTACGGCACTCGATACCGGTTGTATTTGAGCAAGCTGTTGAGCGTACTGCTCAAAGCGAGAGTGCAGATTTTTCTTTGTGACAGGTTGTCCTAAGGCATCAGAAAGGGCTTGCCAGAGTTGAAACCCCACCACTCGGATATACCCCGCATCGTATCCGAGTTCGGTAGACATTTGGGGATAGGAAAGCCCCTGCCATGAACAGCGAAAAATTGCTTCCTGAAGGTCATTGAGGTTAGCAACATCCAACAGGTCACGCAGGATACGAACAGCTTCGGACTCTTTCATACGGGCTGTAGAGAGAATGAATGAAGCAATCCACGAGCATTAGCAACCGACGCCATCAATAAAATCCAGACAATACTCAACGTGTCGTGTCGTGATGTGTAACTAAAAATCTCATTCGCTTTCAGGGTATGCAGTCGTTTCATCGCTACAAAAAAATTTCTACAGGTAAAAATGACTTTGCGGCACGGTTGAGGGTGAAATCAGCTTAAAGACCTGGCTCAAAGGCTCTCAAAAGAACACAAAGCCTCTTATCACTAATAGGGTTAAATGCTTTCGGTTTTCCAGCAGAAAGTCGCATTTTGCGTTGATAGCATCAATTTTTACCCCGATATAGGCCATTACTACAACTTATGCATATTCTTGATCTCTAGACACATCAAATTTCCATGACATTTTTGGCGACAGTCCTAATAGTAGGGCTGTGCCAAAAGCTAAGCCTGATACAGCAATATGAGTGCAGTTTGAGCGGTTAATTGTTTTTGGTTAAGCAGTGGACTACTTATTGCTGCTGCACTATCAACATCTCGCAACAGTTTGGTTGTTGAGATTTGGGGCTAGCTGCAACAAGTTGGCATGCGATATCGCAACGGTGTTCCCCTTTTTGCCAGGACTCACTACCGTATTGCCCATAACACAGTTAACTACGCGCCAACGTCGCCTGCGAGCGATCGCGACGGCCCTCGCCAGTGAACTGCGGCATCATCTCACTGCGGCAGCGGTGAGCCTAGAAAGTGTACCTGCGACCTACGAACTCAGTGAACATTTGGCGGTGCCGCTGGAGACGCCACTGCTGGTGTTTGACGATTCGACTTATCAGGGCGATCTTCAGTCCGTGGGTTGTGGCAAAACCCTATCGCGCTCTGACTGAACCTGCTATACCGCCGAAGTTGGGGTAGCTGCGCCTGTCAAGGTGCTGTGATTGAAAAAACTATACCGATGGGTCGCGCAACTTGCATTCGTCTTGCTCGGAACGATATCCGTTATCCAGAAAGCGATACCATTAAAGAAACGAGATGATTTTGGATGAAAATTGGCTTCC
>CALCPB010000814.1 GCA_937897665.1 uncultured Halomicronema sp.
GGTCGGTGGGGCGATCGCGCCAGCCACCGGGATTCTCCAAGCAACCCGGTGGCTCAGCAAGGAGTTAGCCTTCGTCCTGGCCGGTCCACTGACTAAAGCGGAAGATGACAAATTCCGCCGGTCTGACCGGAGCCACGCCAATCTCGACATAGAGACGCCCCAAAATCATTGAGTCTGGGGTGTTTAACTCACCATCACACTTGACATAGAACGCTTGAGAAGGGCTGGCTCCCATGAGCGCCCCCTGCCGCCACAGCCCCGTCAAGAAGTTGCTGATCGTCCGAGTGACTCGCGCCCAAAGGTCTTCATCATTGGGCTCAAAGACGGCCCATTGGGTGCCTAACTCGACCGATTTCTCGATGTAGCTCATCAAGCGGCGCACGTTGATATAGCGCCATTCGGTTTGATCGGGTTCCACTAAGGTGCGCGCTCCCCAGATGCGAATGCCCTGGTTGGCAAAGGAGCGGATACAGTTGATGCCCAGCGGATTCAGCAGCTCTTGCTCGCGGAAGTTGCAGTCGTAGGCCAGTCCCAAAATACCGCGTGGCACTTCGTTCGCCGGGGCGTTGTAGACACCCCGCGTTTCGTCGGTGCGGGCCCAAACACCCATGACGTGACCACAGGGGGGCACCGAGATGGGGCGACCATTGTCGCGGGGGTTAGCCACCGACACCCAGGGGTAATAAAGGGCAGCAAACTGCGATCGCCGATTAAATTCTTCCGACAGCCACTGGCTGACATCCTGCGGCTTGTAGCGATCAGGGGGCGAATCGAGCACCACCATGCGGTTGGGCGGGTTGGGAATGTCGCCCGAAGCGGCCCCTTCGCAGTTGCTGACCATCAGATCCATGACGCCGTGCACCTGGTCGAGGTTCATCAGCCCGACTTCATAGGCCCGCATCAGGTCAGGGCAAGCCATGATCGTGATTTCGTCAATTTCCAAGAGCCCCTGCACACCGGTGCGATCGTCCCGTACCCCTTCGACATCGCGAAAGAAAGTTTGCGGGCTGGGAATAAACGGCGGCGGGCTGACTTCGCAATAGCCATTGCTAGGGCGGCGGGCCAGCGGACTGCCTGCCTGGGCAATATCCTCAACGGTGAGCAGTTCCGAGTCGGCCAGGGCTGTCACCACATAGTCGGCGACAGCGGTATCCACATCGGCATCCATGCTGAGGTGGTCGTAGCGCTCCATGACCGTATCGCCATCCATTACCGCCACGCTGAAATATTCGCCCGTGTCAGTGGGGACTGCCGCATCGGCAGCGTCGCTATCGCTGGCTTTGGGGGTACTGTCGCTGATCCGCACGGAGAGTGAGGCCGGACGCTGGCCGGTGGTGATCGCCGCCAGGCTGCTGCCCCCCGTCTCATCGGCTGCTGGGGTTGATCGCCGCGCCAGACTGAGCGTAGGGCGACGGCGACGGTTCATAATTTGGGTGCCCGAGGCGGCGGGGGCTTCGTCGGTGGTGCCTGGTAGCTGGGTACCAATGCTGGCAATCCAGCAGCGACCGCCGCCATTCAAAAACCAGCCATACACGGCAAACGGCAAATAGGCGTTGAAGCTAGTGAATCCATCGGAGTTGGGGCGGCCAAAATACTCTAAATACTGATCCCAATTGGTCACCATCATGGGTTTGAGGGGAGCCGCGCCGCCTCGGATATCTTCGGTAAACCCGACAAATCCAGCGACTGCAGTGGGCACGCCCTCAATGGGGCGACTCCCTCGGTTCACTTCTTCGATGTAAACGCCGGGTGCAAAGTAATCGAGTCTGGGCATGGATTCAAGCCTCTATGAACGTTAGCAATGGATGGTGAATGGGTGAGTCGGGGCCGGGGGCCGTTGCTGGGGCCATCCCCTCAGCCTGGCGCGATCGCCGCGAGGAACCGTCATGTCTGCAGGCAGGCCGCTGATTGACTCAGGGGCACGCCCCCCATCAGCGGCACGGTGACCTTGAGGTAAAGGGCGGGCTGCAGGGGCACCGCTAGGGCTCGCCACAGCCCTGTGACGTCACGGGGCTGGATGATCTCAATTGCGACCCCCCCTTGTCCCTGTAAGGCTGGCACTAAGCGCTCTTCCGGGATTTCAGAATGTTCGGCAAAGTAGGCGATCGCCTCGGCCAACAGCTGTTGCTCACCGAGGCGAGTCCAGTCGCGGGCCACCACCAAAAATGAAATCTCGACCCAGCTCAAGGGCTCGGGGGAGACTGGGGTCGCCGAGTTGGTAGCTGCTTCCCCTAAAAGCTCAGCCTCAGCCGGCTTTGACGCCGACTGACGAACGTCGTACACATAGAGATTGACGCCGACTGGCTGTGACTGATACAGCCGAGGGCGATCGAAACTCACTTGCTGCACGGTGCCCAACGAGGTCTGGTGGACCAAAATTCGAGCTAGTGTTTGCGACACCGCTGGAATCATGAGTAACCTGAAGTTGATACAACAGAATTAACAGCTCTATTGAAGCCTCAGATCAGGGGATTCCCAATTAGACTTTAGTCGAGATTCTGGCTGCCCTAAGTTGATTCAGATGCTCGCCACCAAATCATCTGGACTGCCAGTACAAGCTAGTCGTTATCTTTGGGGAAAGAATAACAATTCCTTACATGCAGAAGCAGATGCAATTACCAATTTTTGTAAGGTTTCATATCCAATTCGATGCAAACGACGCTTGAATTCAATAAATTTTAAAAGTGATTCAAACATCCTACTTTAAAGCTTAAGAGATAAACTCTGGGAGAGCATTTTGATAGGATGAGAAACAGATTCCCGTAGATGTTTTTGCTGACATAGCAGTCGTCATTCCAGTTAGGACAAGACTGCGGAGCCCCTTTGCGAATGTGCGAAGGACGAGCGTGCTCCTAGGTGTCCTCAACCAAGTGGCCAACCCTATCCATGGCGATTGACGATATCTCCCATTTCAGCCAATTTAGCCAGCTCATGAGTCACCCCGGTCTTGCCCTTAGGTAAGGATCGTTCAGACCGTTGGTTAGCGATCGCCGCCAGACTCCCGAAAACCGTCCTTCTCACCAGGGTAGGGCGATGGCTGGCGTGACAGTCTTTTCGTTCATCCTCTTCAGTAGCTTCTATGGTGCACACGCTGACAGTTTCTTCAGAGCGCGCAGTTGAAATCCGCGAATTGTTGGTCTCCGCGTTGTCGCCAGCGCTGGGGCTGCCGCGCCTGGTCGCCTGGTGCTTAAGCTATGCGCACCCGACCTCACGCCAACGCGAGCGGGTCTATGCGAGCGTCGACCCCGAGACCACGGTCGAACCCCACTGCTGGGCTGAACTTGATGTCAGGCTGCCTCCCAACGCCTGGACAGGGGGCGAACTGCCGCCAGGCTTGACGGCATTGCTGCCAGTGTCTTGTTCCTGTCTCTATGCTTTGCCGCTGGAGACGGGGCAGCCTTCAGAGCGACTGCTCATCTTGACTGATCACCCGCTCACACCCGCTGAACAGCAGCAGTTACAGGCCGTCACCCGCGTCATCGCGAGCCACCTAAACCTGTGGCAGGCCCACACCGAGCAACAAGCCCAGACCACTGCCTTAGCCGATCTGCTCGGGAGCGTTGAGCATCAGATGCGGCAGTCACTGGGACTGGTCAACCTGTATCTATCGCGGTTAGAAGGCCAGTCTTTGACCGATGAGGGTCAGGCTGTGAAGGGGAATCTGCAGGCAACGGTGGCCGACATTAGCGATCGCCTAGACGCCATTCTGACCGCATCAGCGGTGACGCACGCCCCCTTGGCAACGGTCGATCTGCAGCGCCTGATCCGCGATCGCGGCCAAACCTTTGCGCCCTCGCTGCAGGCTCAACAAATTACGCTGCAGATGCCCGATCATCCCGTCTGGCTCCAGGCCGATCCCCATCAGTTGGGTCAGGTGATCGACAATCTTCTGTGTAATGCGATCGCCTTTAGCCCGAGCGGCGGCACCATTGTCTGGAGCTGGGATGCCTTTGACGGCGAAGTTTTGGTGCAAATTTGTGATCAGGGGCCGGGCATTTCACCAGGGGCCGGACTCAGCATCTTTCAACCAGGCTACACTGAGCGCCCCCAAGGTC
>CALCPB010000815.1 GCA_937897665.1 uncultured Halomicronema sp.
GATCTCAACATCCTGCAGGCCGAACAGCAAGACCCTGACTATTTGATTGAGGCGTATCAGGCGGAAATGGCCGGGGTCGAAGCCGCACTCGCCCGGCTCGCCGATGATGCCCAGCGCACCAATGTTGCTGCCCCCTCAGAAGGCCGGGTGCTGCGCGTGATGGAAGAAAGTGCGCGCTATGTCACTGCCGGTACACCACTGCTGGAAGTGGGCGACCCCGGCAATTTAGAAATGGTGATTGATGTCCTCTCTCAGGATGCGGTGCAGATTCAACCAGGCGATTCGATCCAAGTCACCCAATGGGGCGGTGACGGAGAACTGTTGGCGGAGGTGCAGTATTTGGAACCTGCCGCCTTTACCAAAGTGTCCGCACTGGGGGTCGAAGAGCAACGAGTCAACGTGATTGCCCAGTTCACCGATCCGGCAGTGCTCTTGGGCGACGGCTACCGGGTCGATACCCACATCGTTATTGATGAAGCGACGGCGGTGCTCAGCGTTCCCGTGAGTGCCGTATTCCCCTGCGATGCGGGCTCCTGTGTCTTCACCGTCGCGGACAATCGCGCCCAGCAAACCGTCGTCCCCCAGGGCCTAAGAAACACCATTGCCGCAGCGGTGACAGACGGGCTGAGTCAAGGCGATCAGGTAATTGCCTATCCCGAATCGGTGGCAGCGGGCGATCGCGTTCAGGCCCGTTAGCAAGGGATGAAACCAGCAACCTTGGCTACGCTTACGTCGCTCGTCAAAGGAAAACAATGCTTGCCGAAGCCTTGCCGAAGTCGGCGCGATGCCAGGCGATGTATTCCATCATTACAAAGCAGGCATCCACTACAGCCTCAGATGCTTGCGTTCAATCTGTTAGGTGTTCGTTTTCCCAATCTTGTTGTGAGCTGAGCTGGTTGCGGATGGCTATGGCAGAATACCCTTCGGGAAGTGCAAGGCCCTACGGAATGTAGAGTTCGGAATTTGGAATCAAAAAGTCTGCCAGATCATGCTGGCAGACTTTTAGGATGACCTGATTAAACAGCGGATGGCGATCGCGAGGATCGCCAAAAGTTAGCTCTATCGCTTGCGAAAGCAAAAACAAGTGGGAGGTTGACCGTCGCAGCAACGATGGGTTAGATACCCGACGCACGACCTTTGTTCACTAT
>CALCPB010000816.1 GCA_937897665.1 uncultured Halomicronema sp.
AGGCGACCCATTTTTTCGGTGGATCCAAAGTATCGAATTTTGCTGGCCAACGGACTCATAGTGTGATGGCTGGCGAAGCCATTTTGGCCAAATCTGAGCGAAATATCAAAAAACCGAGACTTTTGCGCAATCTTTAACTAAACCTGAAATCTGCTCTAAATGACCCTTGCAAAAGTCTCAGCGGCTTTCTACCAGGTGGTTTAGTCGATAGGTCAGCATGTTTTGCTCTTAACAGAGATTAAAGGTTTACCTCACAAAACGTCATAAAGGCTGAGATTCTGCCTTAAGATTGATAGGTAAGGATACCGATTGGTTCTGAACTTACGATTGCCGAAGGCAAGAAAAAGACTAGGAGGATTTTATGGCGCTCGTCCCTATGCGGTTAATGCTGGATCACGCAGCCGAGAACGGTTACGGAATTCCGGCATACAACGTCAACAACTTAGAGCAGATCCTGGCGATCATGCACGCTGCTGACGAAACCGATAGTCCAGTAATTTAGCAGGCTTCTCGCGGTGCTCGTAAATATGCAGGGGAAAACTTCCTGCGTCACTTGGTGCAAGCAGCTGTTGAAACCTACCCCAACATTCCGGTCGTGATGCACCAGGACCACGGCAACAGCCCTGCGACCTGCTATTCTGCCATTCGCAATGGCTTTACCAGCGTCATGATGGATGGTTCTCTTGAGGCCGATGCAAAGACGCCTGCAAGTTTTGAGTACAACGTCAATGTCACGGCTGAAGTGGTGAAGGTAGCCCATGCTATCGGTGCCAGTGTCGAGGGCGAACTCGGTTGCTTGGGCTCTTTAGAGACCGGTGCCGGTGAAGCTGAAGACGGTCACGGTTTTGAAGGGACGTTGAGTCACGATCAGTTGCTCACCGACCCGGATGAAGCGGTGCAGTTCGTTGAGGCGACTCAAGTGGATGCTCTGGCCGTTGCCATCGGCACTAGCCACGGCGCTTACAAGTTCACGCGTAAGCCCACCGGTGAGATTCTCGCCATCAGCCGCATTGAAGAGATTCACCGTCGTCTGCCGAATACTCACCTGGTAATGCACGGATCTTCTTCTGTGCCCCAAGAGTGGCTAGACATGATCAATGAGTATGGCGGTCAGATTCCTGAGACCTATGGTGTCCCGGTTGAAGAAATTCAAAAGGGCATCAAGAGCGGCGTTCGTAAGGTCAACATTGACACCGACAACCGCTTGGCCATCACGGCAGCTATTCGCGAAGCGGCGGCTAAGGATCCCACTAACTTTGATCCGCGCCACTTTATGAAGCCTGCCATCAAGTACATGAAGCAGGTTTGTCGCGATCGCTATGAAGCGTTTGGGTCAGCTGGCAACGCTAGCAAGATCAACCAAGTTGGTGTTGAAGTCTTTGCCGCTAAGTACGCTGCGGGCGAACTCGACGCCAAAGTTAAAACTGTGACTGCTGTCTAAGCATCGCGGTTGATTACTTGAGGATTGTTGAAGCCGGTGCTGCTTAAAGGTGGCACCGGCTTTTTGTGATCTCACCAGCCCCAAGTACCCATGCCCCCTTTAAAGGGGCCGACAATATCACGGGTAATCCAACCGCCGTAAAAATCGCCGGGTTGCGCCTGCACGCGCTCATCATCCACGTAGCAAGCCTCCATCTGACTGGGATAAAGCGCCACGCAGTCGCGAATGGCCGCGAACCGCTCGGTCGGCTCAGGGTATCGCCACACTGCATTGCTCACCTGGCGATCGCCCACCGTTAGATCAAAATATTGCGCTACACCCTTCCACTCACAAAAAGTCGAGCGCGGGGTCAGCAATAGATAGTTTTGCTGTACATCCTCAAGGGGAATGTAATAGACCGGCGGATGACTCGTTTCTAATACCCGCAAGGTTTGCTGAGAATCCGCGATCGTCACGCCATTAAAAACGACTCGAATCCGACGCGGCGACTGTTCAACCCGAGGGGGCCGAGGATAATCCCAAACGGATTCTTGACCGGGCTGGGGCTCAATACGCTGCACCATAGCTACTCTCTCGCATTCTGTGGATGTGAACCGGGTAAAAGCATCATCAGCCTCACGCTGGTGCGCCGCCAGGTAAGGACTCTCTGACTTGATCGCGGCCGATCAGCTCCCGGCAGAGAACCCGAGACGTCGTGTCAGGCATGAATTTAAAGATGCGCCTACCTCACTGAGGGCATTGTGCCATGCCGCTTCAGGGCCTGCAGATGAGCTGGGCCAGGTGGCATTGTCCTAGTCAGTAGGACAATTGCAATAAAGTCTGAGGAATTCTACTTATTGCGCAAGAAATTTTGTAAGGTTGTTTGTGCAGTCCACCCAAGATGCTGGCGTGACTAACTTCAACTCTAACGAACCCCAAATGGAACCTTTGGGTCGTGTCCAGATTTTGGTCGCGATGGGCGGCACCGCTTTAGTGCTACTGCTAATTGCCCGCTTTTGGCTGCTGCTCGATTCCGTCGTGCTGCTGTCAGTGGCGTTTAACGCTGAAATTTTACTGGTAGGTTTAGGCGTCGGCGTCGGCATCACGGGTGCCAGCGCGATTGCCTACCGTCTCTGGCCAGGATATCGCCAAAGTGCCGATGTCTATCTCAAGTTAGTGCTGGAACCTTTAGCCTGGGGGGATTTGGTGTGGATGGGGCTGCTGCCCGGCCTGAGCGAAGAGTTACTCTTTCGCGGCGTGATGTTACCCGCGATCGGATTAAATATTTACGGCGTTATCTTTTCCAGTCTTTGCTTTGGCGTGTTGCATCTCAGCGGTCTGCAGCAGTGGCCCTATGTGGCGTGGGCCACCCTAATTGGCCTCATCCTAGCGATGAGTGCCCTATTGTCCGGCAATCTGCTGATTCCCATTGTGGCGCATACGACCACCAATCTTCTCGCTAGCCTGGTGTGGAAGTTCAAATATCGAGCCTGATCGTTTTTATCCCGCACCTCACCGCAGGCGATGGTTCAGCATATCGGTTAATGGCAATCCGTCTGCGCATCCCAGGTCTGTCGCTCGCGGTAGCCCCCACTTCTGGGCAGCCTGTCGCGATCGCCGCGTCAGTGTTGCGGATGATGGTAAGAATCGGCCCAATTAGACCATCGCAGAAGTTGAAAATACTGTCTCCAGGAGTCTGACCAGGGATTATACCGAGGGACTTCTCGACCGCCTGACTCCAGAAAAACTCTGACAGCTATAAAATCACTACATAATCGCCGAAGGTATTTAAAGATACCGTTAATCCATGCGTACATCCATGCATGTTCTTATCGCTACAGCGCATACTGAGAGCGTCGGTTTATTCAGTGGAAATACGATACATGTTTTCTTCAATCTCTAAAACAGCCATGACTTTAGGTACGGTCGCAGGTTGTTTGATGGCAACTGCAGGTCAAGCCAGCGCTTTTACATTTGAAACTAACTGGACAGGGACACCGCCTAAAGGTGACATCTATCTCGACTCCGTAGAAATCGGCAACGCCATCGTGTCTGATTTTGCTCTGGTCAACGGTGTCAATATCACGAATAACACTGCTCATACCGGCGGCAATTCTGGTGCAGCCAGCTCTGATCTCGGTGATGACGCAACCGTCGGCGTCAAGCTAGAAGATGCTACCAACAGCAGTGTTGAAGAATCGCTAGGAAATCGCTATCTCAGCAGCATTATCGATACTGAGGACGGCAATGTTGGCTTCTCAATGGATTTAACCTTTGACAAGAGCTTCAACAAACTCCTGTTTTGGGAGCGTGGTATCAACAGTACGCTTGGCGTCACCATCAACGGCGTGACGAAAACCCTGACCAAAACTGACTTTGCGCAAGGTGAGACTGATTTCACCTTAGATACGACTGAAATTGGTGGCGCTCAAAAAGTGGGAAGCTACGGCTTAGACTTGTCTGAGTTTGGCATCAGCGGCCAATACAACGGCCCGGTGACTATCTTCAGTCAAGGTGGTTTCAAGGGGCCTGACTTTAAGGTCGCGGGTGCTACTGTGCCTGAGCCTGCCACTGTTTTGGGTTTAACTGCTGTGGCCGGGGCCTTGGTTGCTAGCCGTCGTCGCAAGTCTCGCCAGTCGGACTAGTTGTTCGTCATGATTGAAGGGACTGTCACAAACCCCGCGCTATTTTGCTCATCGTGAGATAGCGCCCACCTAGCAGAGTTGAGAGAGTGTTGGACGCACTTTTCAGCTCTGCTTTTCCCTATTGTGGGCATTGTCTTGAGGCTAAAAGCCTGACCCAGGCTGGGCTAAAAAGGCCAGCTCGGCTGGGGTGCTCGTTCGGCCCAAAATCGAGTTGCGATGGGGAAATCGACCGAATTCGGCGATCACGCTCCGATGGCGGTAAGCGTAATCGAGGCTCGATCGCAGCTCCGGAGCTACCTGTACTAATGCTTCAAAATAGGCCACCGCTTGGGTTTGGTGAGTCAGGTTTTCGCTGTGCTCAAAGGGGAGATAAAAAAACATGCGCTCGACCGGCAACAGGGCTTGGTCGTACTGGTGGGCGATCGCGCTCTGAGCCACGTGCAGAGCCTGATCATCGGCCTCAAAGCTTTGCGGGGTGCCGCGAAACATATTGCGCGGAAACTGATCGAGCAACACTGTTAAGGCCAGGGTTGTCTTTGGGTTGGCCAACCAGGAGGCACAGTTTCCTTGCCGCGCCAGCTGATAAATCTCTGCAAATTCGTCTCGGATCTGATGGTCAAATTTGGGGTCTTTGTGAAACCAGATCCGCCGTTGCTGCCCATATTCGCTGTTGGGTTTGGCGGGCACATCAAACCAAAAATTCAAAATCTGAGTCGCAGCTGCTGTAGCCATAGTCTCCATCAAGGTGCAGTGAACTGAAGGCTTGAAAACCCAATTTAATCGGCGTCAGGATTCAGAGAACTGGGATGGAGAGTAGAGGTGAGACATCATATTGGTTTTCTCAGCCTGCAAGGGTCGTGGCGACCCGAGTTAAAGAGATGCTTGGTGGCCTTGCCGTCAAGTACGCATGAACTATAATGATATGGAATGCAGTTCACCTATAAAAAATATTATGGCTAGTCTTGTCACCGCTTCTGCTGATGTTTCCTTCGCTTCTCCCCTCTGGGAGACGGTGCGATTTCGGCGCGCTAAAGAAAAGAAAGGATGGGTTTTGCTGGGGGTGCCCCAGCAGGTTTACCCATTGGTGGCATTACGGTTATTTGAACTGCAGGCCAAACTGATCAACCGCCACGAGGCCGAAGGGTTCACGAATATTTTGTTTGAAGCGCCCCCCAGTGTCTCCGCCAAGCTGGCCTGCGCGTTTCCGGCCCCACCGGGATGTGATGTCTTAAAGGTTTCTGAGTCGGGCGATCGCGTGCTGTCGGGCAAAGCGGCCAAGTCACCCAAGGCAGTCGCCCAGCGCCCTGACCCTTCAGAGCTGGCGATCGCTTAAATGAGTCGATTGAATTTGACCGCAGATCGTCAGGCGTTGGCGGACTTCACCACTGATGCCTCTGATCGGCTCTAGGGCTTGAGTAGCGGAGTTAGGTCAAGGTAAGACTCGACCGAGTCTGCCAGCACGTCTAGCATCATCTCTCGCTGTTCGCGGTAGTTGGCTACCCCGGTGGGCAGTGAGCCTAAACCGCGCTGCTGCCTGAGACAGTTGAGCCAAGCTCGCCGCCAGGGGCCATTGTCAAACAAACCATGCAGATAGGTGCCCCACAGCGCTTGGCGATGATCGACGATGCCCAGAGATTTGTCTTCAAACAGAAAGTCAAACTGAGCCGCTTTGTTGTCGCTCTCACCGGCTGGCACCAGCTGAGTGCGGCCTTGGTGCAGCTCATAACCTGAAATCGGTAAGCCGACCTGGGGATATTGGGAGCTGGTTTCTCGCTGGCGCGCAATCTTGCGATTGGTGATAACAGTCCGAATCGGGACTAATTCTAGTCCTTTGTAGCGTCCGTCTTGACCTTCGATGCCTTCGGGGTCAGCGAGATACTCGCCCATCATTTGAAAGCCACCGCAAATTCCCAACACCGTGCCGCCAGCATGAACGTAGTTTTTAATGGCTTCAGCCATGCCCGATCGCTGCAGAGCCATCATGTCATTGATGGTAGTTTTAGTGCCGGGTAAGATTACGGCATCGGGATAGCCCAGATCGTCTTTAGGGCTGACGTACCGAACTTTGACCGATTCTTCCGATTCCAGCGGGTCGAAGTCGGTGAAGTTAGAAATGTGCGGTAGCCGAATGACGGCAATGGTGAGGGCGGCGGCCGAGTTGGTCGGAGATCGCTCCAGCAGCGATAGAGAATCTTCGGCAGGAAAGGCCTGATCCAACATGGGCAGCACCCCAATCACGGGAATGCCGGTGCGTTCTTCGAGCCAATCAATGCCTGACTGCAGCAGCTCTTGCCGACCCCGAAACTTATTGATAATGATGCCTTTAATCAGCGATCGCTCATCGGGATCCAGCAATTCCAACGTGCCGATAATATGAGCAAAGACGCCGCCCCGCGCGATGTCGGCAACTAAGATGGTGGGCGCATTGAGATGCTTGGCAACCCGCATGTTGGTCAAATCGCGGTGCTTCAAGTTGACTTCGGCGGGGCTCCCGGCCCCCTCACACACGAGCAGATCAAACTCTTGCTCCAGGCGAGCCAGGCTCTCTTGAATAGCCTGCCAACCCGTGTCAAAAAACTTGTCGTAATACTCTTTGGCTTCGATGCGACCAATGGCCCGGCCTCGCAAAATCACCTGCGAGGTCATGTCGCCCTGGGGCTTCAGCAAAATTGGGTTCATTTCCGCAATGGGGGCAACTTTTGCCGCCCAGGCCTGCACCGCCTGGGCGTAGCCGATTTCCGCCCCAGCGTTGGTGACGTAGGCATTCAATGCCATATTCTGGCCTTTAAAGGGTGCTACTCGCCAGCCTCGACGACTCAAAATGCGGCAGAGGGCAGTCGTAACCAGGGATTTGCCTGCATGGGACGTAGTGCCCACTACCATAATCGCCTTCATGGCTTACTCCGAAAGAACGGGGTCAAAAGGGTTGTCAGGTCAAAGCGCTGAATTCAAGCAGGCTTTGAGCCTGTGCTGAACCGGAGAGCAACGTTCTCACCTACCAGTCGCCTTGTAAGCGTACCCAACGGCGCTTAGGAATTATATCGGCGATCGCATAAAACCACCGGAAAGCAAGTGTTGAATTACGGGCAAATGGCTTACCCAGTGTGAAGATTATCGACGCATTGACTGCCAGCTCTCGGTAGTTTCAGCAGGTCAACCCCGATGCTCAGGTGAAAATATCCGATGGGGACGCTGCCGCATCTGTCACCGCCGTCGTCTGATCTGCCGTTGACCCGCTCATCTCTTGGACTTTCTCAAGCGGGGCCGGGTTCCTGGTGTGAGCCGGCAATTCTTCTGCTGAAGTGCATGTCCCCCGCAGAACGGCTCATGACGCGGTGCGATACTCCCAACGATGAAACTGGCGAGGTCTATACATCAGCAGCGGGTGGTGGGTCGTAGAGGCCTCTGATCGCGATTGTAGGAGCGATCAATCGGGGACTGGGCCACCTGGCCAGCGCTTATTTGCATGAGGAATGC
>CALCPB010000817.1 GCA_937897665.1 uncultured Halomicronema sp.
CTGCACTTCCGATGTTGTCGTCATGAGCCAGTCACGACCAACTCGAATCGTGAGCTCAGATTGTAAATCGCCTGTTGAATCAGACACCACTCGGCCCAGATCCAAAATTGAGGCCATTAGTTCAGCGCTGTCGCGATCACCCCGTTGCGCAATCACTTGAGTGCGTTGCAGTTCGCTCGGCCAGTCGGGGATGACATACACATTGCGAAAGCCTTCTTCGCGAAGGTAATCGGCCACCTCGCGAGCGACTCGCGGCTCACCCGACGCATTTTGAATAGCGATGGGCAAGCTAGTCATCGCCCGGTTATCATCATTCGACAGCAGCGCCACATTCTCCAGTTCAAAGAAGCTGCGCATCACCTGTTGGGTGGCCGCCGCATCCAAAATCCAATAGCTGGCAATATACTCATTTAGTGTGCTGAAGCGTCCTGGCAGCATCACCATCTGCAGGTTTTCGGGCTCCACCTCCATGGCGACATTGGCCAGGGCCAAAATCTCTTCTAGCGTCAGGTTGGTGTCGATATGGCGCATCATGACGCGCATCACCTGGGGCAAACGGGGAATCACCGTCGGATGAGTCAACCGTTCGCGCAGCGCTTTCATCAGGATTTGCTGTCGCTGCACCCGGCCAATGTCGCCGCTACCGTCGCCGCGATAGCGAGCAAACTGCTCAGCCTGATCGCCGTTGAGGGTTTGCCAACCTTCTTCTAAGTCGATATATAGCCCTTGAGTGACGTCTTGATAAACCATGCGCTGTGGCACCATCACCTCAACCCCGCCCAACAGGTCAACCAGTTCTCGCAGGGCACCGGTGCTGACTCGCACATAGCGATCGATCGGCACCGGGCCAAAGTTGGCTTGCACCGTTTCGGCGACTAATTCGGGACCACCGGCAAAATTAGCATGGTTGATCTTGGCAATGCCCTCACCAGGAATATCGACCTGGGTATCACGAGGAATCGACAGCAGTCCGACTGTATTCTCTTCGGCATTGATGCGGGCAATCAGCATCGTGTCAGAGCGCCCATCAAACAGCGTGTCTGCGTTATCTTGACCCGGTTCAGGAACATCGACTCCCATCACCAAAATATTGACTGGGCGGGTCACCTGGTAGCGAAAGCCCGACTGCCACAAATCGGCGAGATTGAGGGGCTCCCCAACTTCCGACGAGACCCAGTCCGGCAACGGCAGAGAAGTGGCTAAGATCGCCCCGCCCAAAGCTGCCGCGATCGCGGTACTGCCAAACACCACAGCCCACCCGCGCCGCCGGCACCAGGCCTGAGCCCGATGGGCCAACGTCGGTTTAGCAGCAGTGGCTGAATTCAGGTGAGAAGCGGTCGGCGCAGAAAAATTGGCAGGAGACTGGTTTGGGGGCGGTTCTAGAGACGGCGACATGGATTCTCACACTGCTTAAAACGATTTGGGAAATCAGCACCTCGCCTAGGAGTACCCAGTCGAGCAGTTCAGAAATCATCCCCCACAGATAAACTTCCGAAATTGTAAACAAAATATTACGGCGATTATATCCTGCTTCTAGGGGGCTTTGGGTACGATAAGGCGGACAATATTTGGAGTGTCAACCCTATGCCCCCGACGGTCATCCCGGTGATTTTAGCAGGCGGAAAAGGAGAGCGATTTTGGCCCGTCAGTCGCCGTCAGCATCCCAAACAGTTCCTGTGTTTAGACGGTAGCGGCTTCAGTCTACTGCAAGCCACCGCGAATCGTCTGCTGCCGATGACCGAAACCTGGGACTCTCTGTGGGTAATTACAGCCGCCCATTTAGCCGACGGCATTCGGCAGCAGCTTCCCGATTTGCCAGAAAGCAATCTGTTGATTGAGCCCGAAGGCAAAGATACGGCTCCGGCGGTTGCTTGGGCCACGTTAGAGGTGGCCAAGCGCCACGGGGAGTCGGCGATCGCGGGCTTCTTTCCCGCCGATCATTGGATCGCAGATGAAGCGGCCTACCGGCAAACGCTGGTCGCCGCCGCTCAGCTCGCCACCGAAAAATCAGCGATCGCGACGCTCGGCATTAATCCCACCTTTCCGGCAACGGGCTATGGCTACATAGAGCAGGGGGATGGCGGGGGCCAGTTTGACACCTTGACCGCTTACAAGGTCGCCCGCTTCACCGAAAAGCCAAACCAGAGCACTGCCGAAGAATTTATTGCCAGCGGTCGCTTTAGCTGGAACAGCGGCATGTTCATCTTTCCCACCGGCGTCATGCTGCAGGAACTAGCGACCTATGCGCCAGAAATCATGCAGCCCCTGCAGGCAAGGGGAGTGGATGCCTATGCTGACCTGTCGAAACTCAGCATTGATTACGCCGTGATGGAAAAAACCGACAAATCCTTTGTCATGCCCGTTGACTTTGGCTGGGATGATTTGGGCGACTGGAATGCCGTCGAGCGGCTGCTCAAATCGCCCGACCACCCCAATGTTGAAATGGCCCAACATTTAGGCCTCGATACGACGGGCAGCATTGTCTACACTTCTGATGATGACGAACTGATCGTCACGATTGGCTTAGAAGACGTTGTTGTCGTTCGAGACGGCAAGGCAACCCTCGTGGTGCACAAAAGTCGCACCCAAGACATCAAAAAAGCCGTTAAAGCGTTGAGCGCTGATCCGAACTTCAAGCATCTGCTATAAGTCCTTGCCGATGAATTTTAGCGGTTCATCGGCAACTCGCTGACGGGGAGCGGATTGCGAGTGGATTCATCAACGCGAAGATCACGCCCGTCATGGGACTCCATCAGGAGCTTCAGGAATGAGGCTCACAAGTTGTGTGGTCACGAGTACATCCCCAACCGTTACCCCCGTTATCGGTGGCTAAGTGGCACAGTTGCACGGGGGCCCGGGGGGATGTGGGAGGGGAGAGAGGGGAGGG
>CALCPB010000818.1 GCA_937897665.1 uncultured Halomicronema sp.
AGATTAGATCGCCCCTCATATTGAAAGGGATTGTCTAAATCACGAATCAGCTGCAGTAAATAGGCAAAAGCGGTGAATAGCAACGCCGAGACGACCAAATTTTGCATAAAAGACGTCGTCTTGATCAAAACCAAAGTCAGCGCTGCTCCCACCAAGAAAATTTCGAGGAGCGCATAGGCTGGCTTTAAGAAATCGGTATCGCGAATTTGTTGAATGCGATTGATGAGTAGACGGATCTTTGCTTGCTCACCCTGGGCTCGGCTGACCACAGGCACATCTCCCGAAGCCAATAGATGCGAAAAGTGGCTGTTTAATTTTTCCAGCGCGGCTTCAATGGGTGCGGCCGACTGGCCCGCCTGTAGCCAAGCCAAAATCGCTTGAATGAGGGCCGTAAGTTCGACCGTTAGCGGCTGCGCATCGTAGTCAGCATGGGTCTGCGCGGCCAGCTGATTAGCATCTTCGATCGCAGCGATCGCGTTAACAATCTCAATCGGGATATAAGCGCTCGTAGTGTAGTCTCGCAGGGTGCCACTCAGCATAAAGGCCACGATGAACGAAGCGGCCGCAAAGAGCGTGCCCGTGAGTGAGTCGAAAACCCAAAACTCCCAGTTGAACTGATGAGTGGCAATTTTTGCTAGACCAAACAGCATTGTGAAGGGAAGAATGGTCAGTAGCAGTCGCCATTTACTTAAGAGGCTAGAAGCGGATGTAATGCCTTGTTTCAAAACCGACCAGTATGACTAAACACAACAACAGCATCCAAGCGATGATTCTGAGCGATCTCCTCATTTGTGGAATCTTTTTGGAGATGCTTTGACATCAAAACTGTTGCTTTTCAAACAGTCAGATATCAGCCCAGTGCTCCCCAAAGAAAATGAGAGGAAATATCAAAACCCTGGTTGGATGCTGTTGCGTTTGGTGAAATCGAGTCAGGCGTTAAATCGATGTGTAACCTCCTATTTAACGTGGACTGATCCTTCGATTTGAAGCCGGAGCTTTTGACTCCTTGCTAATAATATAGAACTCTGATCTGATAAAGACAAAGCCTTTGAAACCAAACTTTATGATGAAGTTAATGAGTGTTGAAAGAATAGTCAGGGGCGTCATCAATCATCGGCACTGATGGCTGTCCAGTCGTCGGTGATGGCCGGGCAGCCACGGCTACCGGCGCACCTTGGTCGGGTGCTCACACCCCCAGCCAGCACCACCTCAAAGCGCTTTGATCGCATCAATGATTTGGCTATTGGCCTTGGGAAAGGGGAATTCTTCTAACTCCGAGACTTCGACCCAGCGAACTTCGTCACATTCAATCGGCTGTGGCTCGCCAGCAGTGTGACGGCAGTGAAACACGTTGAGCGTCACTTTGAAATGGGTGTAGGTATGGTTGATCGTCATGAGGCGATCGCCCACCTCAACCTCAATCGCTAACTCTTCTTGCAGTTCTCGGCGAATGCAATCTTCAACCGTTTCACCGGGCTCGATTTTGCCCCCCGGAAACTCCCACAGGCCGCCGAGCAGCCCTTCTTGTAAACGGCGATCGATCAAAATTTGGCCTTGTTCGTTCCAGACAACACCCACACCAATTTGCTTGTGGGGCAGGGGGGCACGGGCTTCGGTCATAGGAATCTCCAACTGCACGTTTTGATTGTAAGCTGCGCAAGCCGACTGCCAGGGACACAGTAAGCAAGCCGGTCGGTGGCGGGTGCACAGGGTGGCACCCAAGTCCATCAGGGCCTGGTTAAAGTCGCGGGGATTATCGGTGGGCAAGAGCCTTTCTGACCAGAGCCAAAGCCGATCTAGGGCCTTGCTAGGTGGGGTGCGCAAGGCGATCAAACGGGCCAGCACCCGCTTTACATTGCCGTCTAAAATGGCAACGGGCTGGTTAAATGCGGCGCTGAGAATGCCTCCAGCAGTCGTGCGGCCAATGCCGGGTAGGGCGATCGCGGCGTCAAAAGTTGAGGGAAACTCGCCGCCATGGTCAGCCACAATCGCCTGAGCGGCCCGGTGCAGGTTGCGGGCACGAGCATAGTAGCCCAACCCCTCCCAAGCCTTAAGCACTGTTTGCTGATCGGCTTGAGCCAACGCAGTGACGGTCGGAAACTGCCGCAGCCAGCGCTCGTAGTAGGGCAAAACGGTCTTGACCTGGGTTTGCTGCAGCATGATCTCTGAGATCCAAATTGCATAGGGATCACGAGTTTGTCGCCAGGGCAAATCTCGCCCCTGCTGGGCATACCAGGCCAGCAGCGCTTGCTGCAGTGATGCCACACGACCCGACAAGGACTCAACAAAATCGCTCGGCAGCGCCTCTAAAGACTCTACCGAGCGATCGCGGGGGGTATTTTCGGTTTGATGACTATCTGACTTCGTCACTACGGCGCGTCTCTGCGGGGGCCACAGCAGACAGCCTACTCTGAATCGTGACCAGGGTCAGTCGTCATAATCGCTTCCTCAAAGGCTAAGCGCTGCTCGGCACCCTTGAGAAAATAACCGCTCATCATGGCCGAGGCCAACAGACGCCCTAAATGCTCACGGCTAGTAGTGACCGAAATGTCAAAATGCTGCGCGGGTAAACCGCCGAGCAGACCCATGACGTTGTGCTCCATCGCCTGCATCACATCTGACGAGACCGGACGCGAAAGCTGAGAGACCGTTTCAGGGCTCATCGACTGCACATATTCCAAAAGATCGTTACCACTCCCTTTTTGGCTTTCCCAAAAATCTGAAGTGTGGCCTGATGGGTTGTTCACGTTTATTACCTCAATCGGCTAGCGAAAAACTAACTGCGAATACAAAAAGTATGCGAAAGCCTGTGCTTAACAGTTAGTTTCAATTTAACAAGCCCAATGCTGACAGTGGGTAAGTAGAACCGAACCTAATTAGGGCAGGTAACGCCACCGCTCAACCATCGATGCCTTACGGCTAGCCTTCCCGCATGAGGGCATGAGGCGACAAAGGTGCCCAAAACTTGCCGACGCTAAAACCACCCTTCAAAGCTTTGTAGACTCCTGCCCCTGCCGCGATCGCGCCGCTCCAAAGCTGCCGACCGTCGGGTGCCATCCGCGCCGCGATGCCCCAAACCTAGGTTGTGTTCAGGCCAATCTCCGCCTGCACCCCCGCTCCTTGATCAAGAAAGGCGATGTGAGGTTGTATTTTCAGGGCAAGGGGTCAGACACTCAGCAACTGGTGCCCTCTCTCAACCCTCAACCATTACCAATGGCCTGCCGTTGTCGCTGCAGTCAAGAAAACCGATGCAACGCAACGCCCTTACCAAGTGGGATCAACGTAGAGATTAATGGTGAGTTCGCTTTGGCCCGGTGGCACAGCGCAGATACAGGAGCTAATGGGATCTTCTCTACCTTCAATTTCGACTTCGCAGGCGTGGCAAGACCCCATCAAACAGCCAGTGGGAATCGTTACCCCGGCGCGATCGGCCACAGCCAGCAAGGGCTCACCCACTTCGGCGTCAACGGTGACATCATTGGGCACAAATCGAATCTTGACTGCCATGCCTCTATGCGGCCTCACTCAACAAATCGGGCAAATTAAATTGGGATAACAACAGGCTAGCGCTTCACAATGATCTTGCCGCCGACCTGAATTCGGTTACTCGCCCTGGGGCTGTTTCAGCATCTCGACCAGCACATGATGAGCTTCTTTAGCGCCACTGAGGGGATGGTCAAAGGTCACGCGCACAGGTACTTCGGCACCGTCTACGGCAGCCGTCAGGTTCATCCCCTCCGGATCAATAGAATCCATCGTGGCTGCTGTCGCCGACTCCGCCTGACCGTATACTTTGGCATACATCAACACGGCATCAGCATGATCACCGTTCATATGCTTGCAAATGCGATCGCTCACCGCAGCAGTAATGGGCTCTGACATGATAAATCTCTTAAACAGACGTTCACGAATGGACATATTTGCTGTCTCGATGATACCGCCTTTGCCCGACAACGCTGTGCATCCCTGGCCATCGGGTCACGTCTTCCAGAGTCCGGGCGCGCATTTGACCTATCGCGTCGTCGGGCCTTGCTGTCGCCTCTACGATCGCGAACAACTGCCCTGGCCCTGTTGTCGCCTGCAGTGGCGCAGCAAAGAACCCAGCTGGCGGCGCATTGGTCGTCGCTTTGTCGCTGATATGGCGACGCGTCGCTACCCCTCTTACAACGTCGAGATTCTCGGGCAAGGCTATCGCGGAGCGCCGTTTGTCACCACGCTCTACACGGCGCGGCTGACGGCGGCTGAGCAAAACTGGTGGTACACCAAGCGACTGAATCAACCGCAGCCGCTGGCAGCTGCCGCTAACGAGAAGCCCAGCGATGGCCAGACAGGTTTGGTGGCAACGTCCAGTTCTACAGAATGACGCCGATCCGCATCGGATGATTGGGTGACCGGGTTAGCGCTGCTTTACGATTGCTCTGTAGCGATCGCCCTAAACTGTTATGCCCTCCGTTGTTTCCGTCAGCAAAAGCTCAACACATGCTTTTTCTAAAGAACCTATCGCAGAGATCAGCTTAATTGCTGGGGAAGGGGTTGAGGGCGATGCCCACCGAGGAGTCACCGTAAAACACCGCTCTCGCGTCAAAGCCGATCCCACTCAGCCCAACCTGAGACAAGTCCATTTGATTCACCGGGAACTCTTTGACGAGTTGCAGCAAAAGGGATTCAAGG
>CALCPB010000819.1 GCA_937897665.1 uncultured Halomicronema sp.
GCCACGCGCTGGCGGCAAATTGGGTTCAACGTCGAGAAGCAGCGTGACTTTTTTATCGCGAGCGTTGAGCTGATAGGTGCGCAGCGTTTGCTCAATCGGTTGCAGTAGCTCTACTTCACCAAACTGATAGCGGCGATTCGATTCCAACCGCGACAGATCGAGCACATCGTTCACTAGGCGAGTTAGGCGATCGGTTTCGTGGTTGGTCGTTTCCAGAAATTCCTGCCGCTCTTCCTGACTCAGCTCATCACCGTATTCATGCAGCGTCTCAATAAACGATTTGATATTAAAGAGTGGCGTCCGCAGCTCGTGAGAAACATTGCTAATAAACTGGCTTTTGGCTTCGTTGAGGGCCACCTCGCGAGTCACGTCTAGTACGGTAATCGCAATGCCTTTGGCATTTTCGCGCGATTGATCGAACACGGTGTTCAGCATGACGCGAATGGTGCGGCGGGTGGGTTCCGTGAGGATGATGCGAAACTCCATCCCTTCCGATTCGCCCGAGGCGGCCATAAAGAGAGGACGAGTCAGCTGGACCCGCACCGCGTTGGGAAAGTGCTGCAGTACGGTGTTACCCGACAGCTCACGGCTTTCCCACCCAAAAATCCGGCGGGCAGCGGGGTTAACTAACACCACATGCATCTCGGTATCCAACAGCATCGCCCCATCGGCAATGGTGGATATAAGGGTTTCCAGTTTGGCTTTTTCGGCAGTGAGTTCCTCAATGTTTTGCTCTTCATAGCGCTCTAGGCGCTCAGCCATGTCATTGAAGCTGTAGATTAACTCGCCCAGTTCACCACCGAGCGGCAAGTTGATGCGCTGCTGAAAGTTGCCCGCAGCAATGTTTTTTACCCCGGTCAGCAGCTCTTTGATCGGCTGGGTGATGGTGAGGGCGTTGAACACGGCCCCCAAAATCACCATGGCCCAAATTGAGACAAACACAGCGACGGCCACGTCGCGGGTGAGATTTGAGGAGGCGACGACAGTGGGGTTCGGATTGATCCCCAAAGCCAAGACGCCTAAATAGTTACCGTCATATTTGATGGGCACAAAGACGTCGGTCACTTGCCCTGCGGGGGTGAGGTGCTGCCGCACAAACGGTAAATTGGCGTTGCGCGCGTAGTTGTCGGGGAGCTGCATTCGGCGCCGGATGGTCAGCGAGTTTTGCACTGAGGCATCTGAGTAAGGAATGCCAAAATAGATGGCCCCATCTTCGTCGGCGTACAGCATGTATCGCACGCTGGAGGTGCTTTGATAAAAACTGTAGGAAAATCGGGCCAGTTCTTCGCGATCGCCCTCGTACACTAGGGGCGACACATTGGCCGATAGCAGTAGGCCCAGATCGCGGCCAAAGCGCGTATCGTTGAGGCGAGCATCTTGCTGAATCGAATTGACCGCCCAAAAGGTCAGTCCGCTCATCAATATCGAGACGACCAGGGTAGCCCCTGCCAACAATCGCGTTTGTAGGGTGAAGTCCCGCCACCAGCGGACGATGACATCACGAACTTTTTTGAGCAGAGTGATCAACGCTATCTCCAGCCAACTGCTTTTCCTAGACAAACGCGTGTGAGCGACTGCAGGTATGCCCCATTTAGAGCAAAGGTTCCCCGTTCCAACCGCTGTGTGAACCGGAGTAGCCTCTATTGTGGCACGTTGGCTGAAATTGGCGAACTCTAGACGGCATAGAAGCTGGGAATGCCAAACTCCTCGAGGTTTCTATAGGCCATACCCAGCCGAGCCCAAGCCATGATATCTCCACGCTAGGAAGCGGCACGAGCGAGTGGCTCCTCATCCCCTACTGATAGGGATGGTTCAGGATCAGGGCTCCTAGGGGCCGTCAGCAAAGGTACCAGCGCGATATTTCCACGCCGCCTCTAGCGGCTCACACTGTCTGCCATGCAAAGGCTTGACAGTTTTCCCTAACCGATCGGCTCAGGCTCGATTTAACGGAGGTCAGGATAGAAAGCCCGCGTATCGGCACTGTAACGGTAACGGCTGCTC
>CALCPB010000820.1 GCA_937897665.1 uncultured Halomicronema sp.
GAGGAAGCTGCTAATCGAGGCCTACGGCATTGGTCCGCTGTTGCCCATTACTGTGTTGCTGGGGGATACCGAAAATCCTGAAGGGCGCGATCGCTTCACGCGGCTGGTCGCGCAATGTCATCAGGCTCGGCGCAATGTCATTATCTTGCGGAGCAGCCCCGAGCAGTTCACGTTAGTGCGACGGCGACCGGCGCAATTTCGTCGCATTGATGTGTGGTGGGGGGGCTTACAGTCCAACGGCGGACTGATGCTGATTTTGGCCTATCTGTTGAGAACCAGCTGGGATTGGCGCGGGGCAGAAGTGTGCCTGAAGCGCGTTGTACCGAACGAAACCGCTGCTGAATCGGCTGAGGCCAATTTGCAAGGGTTAATCGAAAATCTCAGAATTGGAGCGACCTCGCAGGTGATTGTGGCGGCTGAGCGGAGCTTTGATGAGATTTTGCTGATTTCTTCGCAAACGGCCGATTTGGTGCTGTTGGGGCTGGCGACGCCTGGCAGCGTTGATGATTTCAGCGCTTACTATGTAGAGCTACAGGAGCGCGTCAGTAAACTACCTAACACCTTGTTGGTGATGGCGTCAGAGGAGCTGTCGTTTTCTGAAGTGCTGAAGAAGGATTGACCGAGGGGCCGCTGCCGTTGCTGGCGAGATGGGCGGCGAGGCTTTTGGGTCAAGAGTTGTCGCCTTCATCCACGCAAGAAGCTGACTGCTGCGGCCGTTTAAGGTGTCTTCCCAGCGCTGTCTGTGGCTCTCCGTTACGGCGATCTCCCCCGCTCTGTGAGTGCCTTGATGTCGGCATTTTGATGCAAGTGCCAGGCATTAACTGGGATGATTGGGCGGATTTTCCTGCAGTGCGATTACCCGAGTGTGGCGATAGATTGACCGACGATGACTCAACAATTACTCGGAACTTTGTGGGGGGTGGGCGTTGGGCCAGGTGATCCGGAGTTGATCACGGTAAAAGCGGCGCGTTTGTTGGCGCAGTCACCGGTCGTGGCGTTTCCAGCTGGGCGAGGGGGACACCCCGGTATCGCTCAGAAAATCATTGCTGATCACTTGCGACCCGAACAAATTCAGCTCCCTCTTTATTTTCCCTATGTGCAAGCTGTCGCTGATTTGGAAGCGGCCTGGGTGACAGCGGCGGAAACGGTCTGGCAACCACTCATGCAGGGACAAGATGTCGTGTTTGCTACGGAGGGGGATGCCAGCTTTTACAGCACGTTTACATACCTATCTCAGACTCTGCAGCGCCTGCATCCTGAAGTTCGGGTTGAAACGGTGGCGGGGGTGTGTTCGCCGCTGGCGGCGGCAGCGGTGTTGGGGCACCCCCTGACCATCTTGCAGCAGCGCCTGATGGTGTTGCCCGCACTCTATGCGATCGCCGATCTCGAAGCGGCTCTCGACCAAGCCGATGTGGTCGTTTTAATGAAGGTGGCGTCTGTCTACGCTGAGGTGTGGCCCATTCTGGAGCGTCGCCACCTGCTTGACCAGAGTGCTGTGGTGGTGCGAGCGAGCCAAGAAACAGAAAGGGTGTACCCAACGCTGACCGGTCGTCCCACTCTAGAGCTGCCCTATTTCTCAGTGCTGATCATTCACTGCCGCTGAGGATTTGCCCGTTGCCAGCAACATGACTAACAGATTTGCGTCTAGGATGGTTAGCGCATCACGTTTGCGGGAGCGATCGCCCAATGGCCTCTGCTATACCCCCCTTCATTAGTCAGCTGCCCTGGCAACAGTTGTTACGGCCTTCGTGGTTAGCCGGAGCGGTTTCTATCGGCTTTCACAGCGTCTTATTCGCGGCTGGCCCGACGTTTCCGAGTCTGGGCTTTAATCAGCTGGTCGAACCTGAACTGACCGCCGAACGGCGTAATGTCCCCCTGGTGGAGCTGACCCCTGCCGAACAGCAGCGCCTGCCTGACTTTTCGGGCTCTTTATACGATTTTGATGCCTTTGGTTCGCTGGAACCTCTAGCGCCCCTGTTTGGGGATAGTTCTGCATCGGGCAGTAATCCCGGCATCACGTCTCAAAAGCCTTCTGGAAGTAGCCCTAGCAGTTCCACTTCGACTTCGCTGCCGTTTGGCATTACGCGCATCGAGTCGCGTCCAGGCCCCTTGACGCAATTTCCCAACCCCTTCAGAGACCCCAATCCCGCTTCGACTGAGCCAGAGCCGGGCGCCCCTGCCCCCGATGCGTCCTCAGTTCCAGAAGATGAGGAAACGCCTGACCAGACGACAGCCGAGACTCCAGACGAACCCAGTGCTGCTGACTTGACGGGAGCAACGGATGAGTCGTCAACCGCTGCTGACGGTGAAGTGGCTGCGAGTGGCAACCCAGCTGAGGTGATGACCCTGGAAGAGCGCCTATTGGCCTATACCTTTGATGCCGCTGAGACAGAACCAGAGGTCAGTCAGGAGCAACTGGCGGACTGGTTAGAAACTGGCCAGGCCCTGGTCACTGAACTGGAACTCGATCCTACGCTGGATCTTGTGGCGGAACTAGACGCCGCCGTGGCGCTCGCCGCGGCTGACCCCGACAGTGACCTGGAAGGCATTTTTCAACGCCCGATCGCGTTAACCCTTGATCACGAAGCCGGTATTTGTCTCACCAAAGAGCCGCAAAAGGGCCTGATTGGTGCTTGGGTCGGTCCGGAAGGCACGCTACTGGGTGAGCCTGAAGTGATTCGCAGTACTGGCTATGGTGGGTTGAATCAGCAGGCGTTGCGCTACGTCCAAGGATTGAATTTTTCCGAAGTTGAGACATTTACGGGGTATCAGTTTGAGGTGGCGGTCAATTACGACCCTGACGACTGTGTCGAGCTAGAGGGCAATCCGCCTGCTGCGAGTGATGAGCCGCCGGCGGCTGGTTTACGACAGCGCTCCGGCTCGACCGAGACCGCTCCAGACAAAGATCCACCGGCGGCTGAAACCGACATCCCAGTGGAATCTACGTCGCCAGAATCCACTGCGCCTGAAACCGATGCCCCCACCCCTGAGTCGGCCCCGGCGGAAGTGGAGCCAGCAGCGGATTGAGCCCTCAGCAGACTGTGGCGACACAACAGTCTGCTGAGGGCTGATCAAGCGCCTGGGACGGGTTGCTGCGGTCACTTTTCGTCGCAGGGATGTCTACAATTGAAAGCACACACTGCTGTTTTTTCTTCATGCAAGCTTCTGCCTCAACGTTCTTCAAGCACCGTTCTTGGTCTAGCTGGCTGGCTGATTTGGTCTTAGCGGCTATGGTTAGCGGCCCCTTTGCAGCCCCGTTTTTAGCGGCTTCAGGCCTGCCGATCCTGACACAGATCAGCGAAATTATTTACTGGATGGGGCAGCAGGTCTGTCCTCAACCAGATTTGGGAATGACGATGACGGCGAGCCATGCCATGGCGGTGTGCATGCGATGTTACGGCACGGTGTTTGGGCTCGTGGCCATGCGGGTGCTCTATGGCCGCGATCGCGGTCAGGCTCCCTATTGGTTAGAGCGCTATGGCCTGTGGGGATTTGGGCTCACGTTTGCTCTGTGTATGTTTTACCCAATGGAGCTGGCTCTGCAAGGGTTTGACGGATGGCCGATCAGCAACGTTCGAATGACGCTGTTTGGCTGGCTGGCGGGGGTGGGCCTTGGCGCTTACCTCATGCCGCTCTGCCATCGCTATCGGTCAGAAGCTTAGTGGTGGTGGCATGGGAAGGCGATTTCCTGGGCGTCGAGGCGCGATTGTGAGCAGTCCCTGCGCCACCAACTTGCCAATTGTCTAAACGCTTCCGGCCATCTCGCTAGTCTGGCAGCGTTTGGGCCGTGACCGCTGCATTCTGTTGCTGCGGCCTGAAAATATGGCTGGCTCATCTTGTGTGAGGTACGATGAGTCAGCGTTGGGGCCAAACACTGCAGCTCGCTACGGTCGTGACTTGACCAGCCTCTGAGTGCCACTGTCGACTGCCGACCTGTGCATGCTGCGATGCCGCTCAAGCATGGCTGGTGGGGCAGAGCCGTT
>CALCPB010000821.1 GCA_937897665.1 uncultured Halomicronema sp.
GATCAATTTGGGCTAATTCAAACGTCTCGCGAGGCTGAAAGTTGCGATATTGCCACTCTGCCCAATCGGCCTCAGTTTGGGGCCTCAGGTATTCGGGGGCAAATATCCGTTCCAGCGCCGGAATGTCGGGCAAGGCTTGCGCCCCAAACTCAGTAATCAGAGGATGATCGGTCGGCTCAGCATACTTTTCGTAGGTGTTGGAATACCAGCCCCACCAGGGATGCTCTGCCAAGATGGACGCCGGATGCAGATACCGGGTTGGGTCTTCAGGGCTTAGTGCTTGGTACAGCACCTGATTTAAGCCCCGGTTTTGATCAGGCTCATAACTCTCGTATTGATCCGCCATCCAAAAGGCATTCCACGGGGGCTCGTTATGCAGGCTCCAGACAAAGATCGAGGGGTGATTGTAGAGCTGCGCCATCATCAAGCGTCCCTGCCTGATGGCCTCATTGGCAAACGTGGGTGTGTCTTCGTAGCCCCACTGCAACGGGAAATCTTGCCACACCAACACCCCCGCTTCATCCGCCAGGTCGTAAAAGTCGGGAGCCGTCACGTGGGCATGAACCCGGACCGCATTAATGTGAGCCCCTTGCATGAGTTGAATATCTTGCTGCAAGCGATCGCGCGTTAACTGGCTCAGCCACTGATCAGGAATGTAGTTGGTGCCCTTAAGAAACAGGCGACGGCCATTCAGCAGAATCCAATGTTGATTGGGGTCCCGTTCAATGGTGCGAAAGCCAAAGCGGGTAGCGTCAGCATCGAGCAGGCGATCGCCTGCCCAAATCTGCACCCGCAGTTCATATAAGTTGGGTTGGCCATGATCCCATGTCCACCAAAGGTGTGGGTTCGGCTGAGGAATATCTAGGGTAAGTTGGTCTTCCCCCGTTGCCAGGGTTTGGGTCAGGCCAAAGACCTCACCCTCAGGAGCGTCAAAGTTTACAGGCAGCAGTTGCGCTTTGACCAGGGTCGTGACGGCGCGATCCGGATCAGTGGCCACATTCACTTGCACATGGGCGATCGCCGATCGAGGGTAGCGAGTCATGTCAGGCGTTACCTGTATCTGCTGAATGGCCAGAGTTTGGCTGCCCCGCAGCATGACAGGAGCCCAAATGCCGCCGGTATTTTTTTCTTGACCGCGATCGCTCCACGCTCCCCCCGGACGGGCATCATGGTGAGACAACACCCCCTTGATCAACCGTTTGTACAGCGACCAATCTTGGGGAGCCGACTCCAAGGGACTATTAACTCGCACCACCAGCTCATTCTCCTCATCCCGCTGAATCACCTCGGAAACGGGAAAGTCGAATGGCTGAAAATACCCCTCATGGAACCCTAAATATTGGCCGTTGAGCCACACATCGGCGGCATAGTCCACGCCCTGAAAAATGAGCGTTAAGCGCTCTGGCAAAGACTCATCGACGCCAAAAGTGGTGCGGTACCAGGCAACGCCAGAGATGTCGTAGCCCTCGGTGTACCAATTAGCGGGAACCGCGATCGCTTGCCCCTGCGACCAATCCAAGTCGGGTAGCTCCGGTGCCGGGAGCAAAGTGATAGCAGCTGCCGAATCGGGCAAAAACTGCCACTCTCCGTCTAACGACTGCACCGGCACCGGCACCGACAAGGTCTCAGCAGGGAGAACGGATAAGTTTGTTGATTGATTGCCCCAGCTACCCGGCGCCCCCATTAACCAGCAGAGCAAGAGTCCAATGGCAATACCCCAGATGGGATGACGGTGCGATCGCGGCCAACCAAAGGAGAACCCGTTTCCCAAGTTCCGCGTTCCTAAGGAAGTAAATAAAGAGGAGAAAAGCCCAAATGATACACGTTGCCAAAACATCTTTAATGCCCCATAAAGTTGGCTTCTAAAATCGAGAAATCATCATCTAAAGTGGGCATAAAGTTGACTTTTTGGACCGCTGCCAACAATTGATCTAATTGGGTGGCAGCGGTCGCAACATGCTTTTCTAACAATGCTTGCCACGCATCAAAGCCTAAAATTTTGCCACTGCTATCCAGCGGGATTTCAAAGACACCGTCGCTAAAAATATATAAGCGACTATGGGGAGGGACAACCACCTGCTGCGCCTCAAACGGAAAGTCTGGAAAGAGGCCAACGGCAATGCCATCACTACACAAGGACTGGGTTTTGATGCCATCCTCTGTCGCCGTTATGAGCAAACCTGGCGGGTGACCGGCTGTGGCATAGGTCAATTGCCCAGTAGATTCATGATAGACGCCGTACCAAAGCGTAAAGTAGTCCTCCCCTTGGTCATTGACTTGAAAAACGTTGTTTAGCGCCGCCAAAACTGACTCTGGCTGGTAGAAATTGGCACCTTTCAACGTTCGCTTCTGCAAAATATTTAAGATGGAAACCGATAATAAGGCCGATTTCACCCCGTGCCCCGCCACATCTAGTAGATAAAACACCAGATGGTCTTCATCTAGTTTCATATAGTTAAAAACATCGCCACCCAAGGTATTGGAAGGCTGAAACAAGGTTCGGCAAAAGACTGATTCCGCCAGGTCAGACGGAGCCGAGTCTGCTGGTAATAAGGACTCAACATATTCTGCCGCTCGTTGTAGTTCTAATTTGAACTGTTGATTTTGGGCTTGCAACTGTTGCTCAGCCTGTCGTCGAAGCCAATATTGATTGAGCTGCCGCCCTAAGATAGTCATCAACCGCAGCATGTCTTGGTCGGGGGAAGGGGGATTTTGGCTGACGAGCATCACCATGCCAAGGCGGTTTTCTCGCTGACTGATCGGAATGCACAGAGCCGCCGAGAACTTAGCCAAGGCGGCCATGGGTTGCCGCATCGTCGAGCAGGCGTGAGGAAAGTTTTCGACCCAAAAAGGGGCCGTGGCATTCCCCGCACTCCCGGGAATGCCCATCCCGTCCTCTAAGGTGATGTATTCTCCCAAATCGGCAAAGCGATTCACGTAGGGACGATTGACATGCCATGCTTCGCACCGGGTGAGCAAATTTCGGGCTTCATCAATCTGCCAAAATTCGCCAAGTTGAAACTCTAAAGTGCCACACAGCGCCTGCATCACCCGTCGCACCGCCTTAACCGGATTTTGGGTATTCGCCAAAATTCGGGTAAAGGCATACTCTAATCGGCGATATTGCTCCTGGGTGGTACGTTCATGAATGTCTCTGAGTCGTCCGGCGACTTGGGGCGCTTGGTTAGCCGTGGGTGGGGAAGCACAAAGCTGAATTTCTGCCCAGCGCATCTGGCCATCTTGTCGCTGTCCGCGACTGCGATATCGGTAAGAGGTTTCGGGGTGTTGCCAAACCTCCGCTAATTGGGTGGTATGCCGAGCTTGCTCGCCTGGGTGCAAAAATCTTTCTAACGGTTGACCAATGCTGTCTTCCAGGCTGTAGCCCATAATTTCTGTCCAGACTGGATTCACAAACGTGAGGCGACCGTCGATATCCAGTTGGAAGATGACTTCTTGCAGCGTCGTCACCAGCGATCGATACCGCTCTTCGCTTTGACGGAGCGATCGCTCCGCCAAAGCGGCTTCTAAGAGATATCGGACCCGGCCCACTAGTACAGGCATTTTGACGGGTTTACTGACGTAGTCCGTCGCCCCGGCTGCATAGGCCTGGTTCACCGATTCTTCATCCCCTAGCCCCGTCACCATCAAAAT
>CALCPB010000822.1 GCA_937897665.1 uncultured Halomicronema sp.
AGTGAACCGTTGTGCGGCCTCGATCCGGTGACGGGGGACTTTGCCCGCGCGATCGTCTTCAACGAGAGCAGCCTGCTAAGTTACGAAGCCCAGACTGAACTGATCGGCGAGTTTTCGACCGGGTCGATCAATCACACGCTGTTGATGGGCCTTGATCTGTTTTTTGCCGACGCCGATATTTTTGTTGCTACCGAACCGACCCTCCCCGTCAATCTCTTTAATCCCATCATTGGGCGCGCACCGGTGCCCGACTTGCCCTTAGCCTTCACCACCGGGGACTCCACCAGTAGCCTCAGTCGGGTGGGATTGCTCATCCAAGATCAAATCGAGTTGCTGCCCGAATTGACTCTGTTGCTCGGCGGTCGTGTTGATTTCTTTAGTCAGAGCAGCACCTCAGCCGCCATTGTCATTCCGGGATTAGTCAACAATCCGGCCAGCGAAGGCGATCAATCGCAGACGGCGTTTTCACCTCGGGTGGGCATTGTGTACCAGCCCATTGAAGAATTGGCCCTGTATGCCAGCTATAGCCGCGCCTTTCAACCCAATACCCTCACCAGCACCACCCTTGATGGCGACTTTTTAGACCCCGAGGAGAGCGAACAGTTTGAAGTGGGTGTGAAAGCCAGTTTGCTGGAGGGGCGATTGTCGGCGACGCTATCGTTTTTTGACATTACCCAAACCAACGTGGCAGCAGCGGACCCGACGAACGCCAACTTTGTGGTGCCTATCGGTGAGCAGAGCAGTCAGGGTGTGGAACTGAATGTGACCGGCGAAATTTTACCCGGCTGGAACGTGATCGCGGGGTTGAGCCTGTTGGATGCCGAAATTGCCGACAGTCCTGATTTTCCCGACGGTGCCACCCCACCGAATGTGCCCGACACCTCGGCCAGCCTGTGGCCCCCCTACGAAATTCAGTCGGGTGACCTGGCCGGATTAGGGGTTGGCGTCGGTCTTTTTTATGTCGGCGAGCGGCAGGGCGACGAAGCCAACTCCTTCAAACTCGATGATTATTTGCGCACCGATGCCGCCATCTATTACCGCCGCGATGATGTGCGCCTGGGGCTCAATGTGCGCAATCTTTTTGACATTCGATATTTCGAGAACGGCGGCTTAGCGCGGCGCGGGGCGACGGTAGGGGAACCTTTCACCGTGGTCGGCAATGTGTCCATCTCGTTTTAGGCGGAGAGAAATTATGCAGCGACGGATCAATATCCAGTGTCTGGCTCTGATGCTGGTGGCTGGCGTGGCAGCGATCGCGATCGCCGCCTGTAGCGGGCCGACCGTACCCACTTATGAACCGATTCCGCCCGCTGAGGGCCGCACCATCCAACATGCGGGGGGCACAACCGTGGCGCCGCGATCGCCCGAACGGGTCGTCATTTTAGGGTCCGTGGTGGATGCCCTAGCGCTGGGCATTGAGCCGGTCGGAGCAGCATTCGCAGGGTTTTCGAGTCGCGCCAACGCCACCGAGTTAGCCCCACTGCTGGGCGATCGCACCGCGGGCATCACCGTTCTCGGGCACGTCAATCAGCCCAATCTGGAGCACATCGTCGAGCTGCAGCCCGATCTCATTTTGATTTTAGGCACCAAAGGACCGGGCAGTTTTTATCCGCGCCTGTCCCAGATAGCGCCGACTGTCATGGTGGACTTTTCACACGGCGCAGCGGCATGGCAGGAGTATGTGCTGGCTGCCGCCAAAGCACTCGGCAAATCGGATGAGGCCCAGGCCCTCATTCAGCAGTATGAACAGCGGGTCGAGCAGTTGCAAATGGCCCTGGGCGATCGCCGCGAGACGCCAGTCGTTTCGGTGGCGCGATTCCTGCCCGAGCGGTTTCGCCTCTATCAAAAAAACAGCTTATCCGACGCTGTCTT
>CALCPB010000823.1 GCA_937897665.1 uncultured Halomicronema sp.
GTGTCAATTCGGGGACGGATGCGCTGATCAATAGTCTCAGAGCCCTAGGTGTCGAGCCGGGGGACGAGGTAATCACCACTCCCTTTAGCTTTTTTGCCACAGCAGAGTCAATTAGTAGCATCGGGGCAACGCCGGTTTTTGTGGATATTGAGGCGGCGTCTTTTAACCTGGACCCCGCCCAAATTCGCGCTCAGATTACTGACAAAACGAAAGCTATTTTGCCCGTCCATCTGTTTGGCAATCCGGCAGCAATGGCGCAAATTCAAGCGATCGCTGCCGAATATCACCTCAAAGTGTTAGAAGACTGCGCTCAATCGTTTGGGGCCGTTTACCAGGGCGACTGTATTGGCTGCCAGCAGCAGTGTGATGATGGGCTGCGATCTCGCCTCACCGGTCAGCGCATCGGCGCGATCGGCGATGCCGGAGCGTTTTCTTTCTTCCCTACTAAAAATCTGGGGGCCTATGGGGATGGTGGCCTGATCACGACGAACGATGATGCGGTGGCGGCGATGGCGCGTCAGCTTAGAGTCCACGGTGAGAAGAAACGCTATCACAACGAGATGCTGGGCTATAACTCGCGGTTAGATGCCCTACAAGCAGCCATTTTGGGCGTCAAACTGCCCTATATCGATCAGTGGAATCAGCAGCGGCGGCAGGTGGCTGAGACCTATAATCGGCTGCTAGAGCCGGTGCCAAATGTTGTCGCGCCGACGATCACAGCGGGTCACGTCTTTCATCAATACACCATCAGGGTTTTAGGCCGTCAACGGGACGCCGTCAAGGCTTATCTTGCTGACCACGGCATAGGGGCAATGATCTACTACCCCATTCCGCAAGACCGCTTGCCCGTCTACGATGGCCAGTTTGCCACTTGTGCCACGAGCGAACAGGTGGCTGCTGAAGTGCTCAGCCTGCCCATTTGGCCCGAGATTGACGAAGCAACCCAAGTCCGAGTGGTGAACACGTTGAAGGATGCGATCGCTCAGTCATAACCCTGGGCCGCAATGACAGGAATTCTGGGTTCGTTCCCGAAATTCTGACCCTTGGGTGAACACCCACAAGCAACGCTCAATTCCTGCCTTGGCAGACTGCGTCAGGTCAACTTGCCCCATTGCCTATCGCTGTACCGCTTTGACCGATTTTTCTGAAGCAAGAGACAACTCTGGCTCCTTTGCCCCCTTAGCTCCCTTGCTTTTCTGAAATTCTATGGGGAGTCCAATCACGAAGGCTCACGCTTACGCCTGATCGACAACCACCTGCTGCTTTTGGGCGTCGTCCTCTAGAGTTTGAGGCGATCGCTTCCGCAACTCTTGCGCCAGGATGCCGTATTTGGGCGCGAAGATCATGGCCATCACAAATAGCAGCGTCAAGAGCACCACGATACTGCCGCCGGTGGAGACATCAAAGTGGTAGCTCAAATAAGTGCCCATCACACAGGAAAAAACGCTGCTCGCCACCAAGATGAACAGCATGAGATCGAAGCGATCGCTGAGCAGATAGCCATTCGACCCTGGCGTCACTAGCATCGAAATGACCTGAATAATGCCTGCCGTCTGCAGGGCGGCCACAATCGTCAGGGCCAGCACCAACAGCAGCGTGTAGTACATGACCTGAGTTCGCAGCCCAATCGCCTTGGCATGGTTGGGGTCAAAGCAAAATAGCAAAAGATCTTAGCGGCGTACCAAAATCATCACCAGCGTGATCACACCCGCAATTAAGGTTTGGATGATGTCTGCTTGAGAGATGCCCAATACATTGCCAAACAGGATGTGAAACAGATCGATATTGCTGGGGATTTTGGTGACCAAGACTAAGCCAAAGGCAAAGAAGCCCGTGAAGACAATGCCGATAACGGCGTCTTCTTTGAGCCGGGTTCTGGATTTGATGTAGCCGATCGCGACGGTCGCCCCAAAGCCAAACACAAACGCCCCAATCGCAAAGGGAATGTTGAGCGCATAGGCAATGACCACCCCTGGCACGACGGCATGGGAGATGGCATCCCCCATTAGCGACCAGCCCTTTAGCGTGATGTAGCAAGAGAGCACGGCACAGACCAGGCCCACAAAGGCACTCACCCAAATCGCCCGGACTAAAAAGCCGTATTGCAGGGGTTCTACCAGCCAGTCCCATCCGGGCAAGGCGGCGATGACAGCGCTCATGAACTGACCTCTGCCGACGGCAACATGTGCTCCAAATTCACCATGGGTAGGCCGCCAAAGGTGAGTTCTAAATTCTCTTTGGTGAAGGTTTCCTGGGTGTTGCCCTCAGCCAAAATTGTGCGGTTGAGCAAAATCGTGCGATCGCAAAACGTCGCGATCGAGGCCAGATCGTGGGTTGATACTAAAATCGTGTGGCCTTCATCCCGTAACTGCAGCAGCAGATCAACGATGCCCTTCTCAGTTTTGACATCGCCGCCGGTAAAGGGCTCATCCAGCAAAATCACCTTGCCCTCTTGGGCCAACGCCCGTGCCAAAAAGGCGCGTTTCTTTTGACCGCCCGATAGCTCACCAATTTGGCGATCTCGGAACGGTACCATGCCCACCCGCTCTAGGCTTTCCATGACCAGACGGCGATCTTTGGCACGGGGCATTCGCAACAGGTTCATGTAGCCGTAGCGCCCCATCATCACCACGTCAAACACGCTCACCGGAAAGTTCCAGTCCACTTCATCGGATTGGGGAACATAGGCCATCAGCTGCTGCTTTTGTGCCTTTGGTACCGGCAAACCACCAACGCGCACCTGACCCTGACTCGGGCGCAAAAACCCCATGATCGATTTAAACAGGGTAGATTTACCACTGCCGTTAGGACCCACGAGGGCGGTGATGGTACCGGGTTCTACGGTGCAGGTGGCGTTATACAGGGCGAGGCGAGCGTTGTTATAGGTGACGCTCACATTCTCGACCGCGATATCCAGGCGGGGCAGGGTTGCTTGCATAGTTAAAGTCAAACCTAAAATCTAGGGCGGGCTTGCAGACGTAAGTTCTATGGGATTAATTTGGCTGGATGAGCCAGGGATGAATGCCCCTCCAATTCGCAGTTTTAA
>CALCPB010000824.1 GCA_937897665.1 uncultured Halomicronema sp.
GGTGTTTCGGGTGTTGGTATTGATTTGAGCCATAAACTCCGACTCTGGTACCACCACCACAATCAGCCAGTCCAACCCGAAGCCATCTTGAAACGGTAAGACCTCTAAAAACTGAGTGTCGCCCTTGACATCAAAGGTGAGCTGCTGCGATCGCTCAATCTGCTCAAAGCCGTTGAAGCGATCGGCTAAGAAGTTAGCCGTTTTTTGCACCAAGACATCTTCACTTTCGATCGCCAATAACGGGCGTACCTCATCCCCGTCTTCCATCATTAGGGGTTCATTCGTCGAGTTAGAAATCAAGTTGCCCTTCCGATCCACCACAAACGCTTGGCCACTTTCCCCAATTTCTAGCTGTTGCAAAAACGTCCGAAATTCTTCGGGCAGCACCACATCAGCTGCACAGACGCCGAGCAAATTCCGGCCCGAGCGATCATAGACTGGCAAGCTGGCAGTAATGTTGGGCAGCCGGGACGTAAAGGCAATGTAAACATCCGTCCAAGCAGGCTTCTGAGCAGCAGCGGCAGCTTTATACCAGGGCCGCTGCCGCGAGTCGTAGCGGGTGTCGGCCTCGCGCAAAAAGAAGGTGCGTTGCCCCTGCACGTCTAAGCTATAAAACTGCCGCAAAAAGCCGGTGGACTGGTTGCTGTAGGTTAGCTCTAACGATCCATCCGTAGGCGATCGCAAAATGCCAAAAAACTCTCCCCGCTGAGCACTGCCACAATAGACCAGCGCCAGCGTATCGGCAATTTTCATCTGTTGATAGAGCTGACTCTCGCCATAAGCTGCACCGGGCACGTCCATCAGCCCTTGGGTAAAGGCGTTGGCATTTAACCGGTTGATTTCGTGGGGCGTGGCAAAGTAACTCTCCAGTTCTTGCTGAATGCGCACGGTCAGTTCGTGGCGCAGCTGACTGGCCAAATCATTGACCGCCTTTTGACCATTGCGAAACGATAGGTACCCCACCAGACCGACGGTGCCGACGATCTGCCCCACCCCCAGCAAAATCAACAAAATGCGCAGGGGCAAAGCAGTGGGCAAGCGAGAGAAACGCGACATGGCGAAAATCCTTACCAATTATCGGCATCGTTGCCAGCAATACACTCAGCGAGATCGTTTTCTGGCTGGGCCACGTTAAAGAGATGCAGCCCAAAATCGTGGGAAAGCGCTTCGCACACTTTGATGCCCCGAGCGCTGTTGCCTTTGGCATCAAGCAACGGTGAAAAGGTGCCGACCCCCAGGATGTTGGGTGCAACGGCGGTGATGCCCCCGCCAACGCCACTCTTGGCGGGCATGCCGACGCGATAGGTCCATTCGCCAGAGCCGTCATACATGCCACAGGTCAGCATGACGCTAATCACGTCCTGCACATAGCGTTCATCCAGGGCGCGTTCGCCCGTCACCGGATTCACGCCCCCATTAGCGAGCGTGGCCGATAGCATGGCCAGGTCTTTGGCCGTCACCATAATCGAGCACTGTTGAAAGTACAAATCCAGGGTTTCATCGACGCGATCGCTGACCATGCCAAAGTTCAGCATCAGGTAGGCCATGGCCCGATTGCGAAAGCCGGTAGCTTTTTCGGACAAAAAGATCGGCACGTTGATATCGTGGTCGCGACCGGTGTAGCGCTTAAACATCGCCAGCATGCGCTTCAGCCGCTCGGTACTGTTGGCCCCTTTCACCAGGTCAGTCGTGGCGATCGCCCCGGCATTGACCATCGGGTTGTAGGGCCGATTGGTTTTTTCATCCAGCACGATCGCGTTAAAGGCCTCACCCGTGGGTTCAACGCTCACCTTGCTATTGACATAGTCCCGCCCGTGATCTTCTAGAGCGAGGCCATAGACGAACGCTTTCGAAATGGACTGAATCGTAAATAGCTGCTCGCAATCGCCAATTTCAAACACCTGGCCGGCTTTCGTGACGACGCAAATGCCAAACCACTCGGGTTTCGCCAGAGCCAACTCGGGAATATAGTCGGCCACTGCACCGTCATTCAGCGCTTGATAGCGCTCATGCAGCTCATGCAAATAGTTGCGGAACGGGGAGGTAACGGCGGTGATTGAACTGGCTAAAGACTGCATGTCAGACATCGCCCTTACACCTCCATAATCTGTTGAGCAACTTGGCGGAATTCTTGACTCACCGGATGATCAGGAAACTTCGTGCAAAACACGCCTTCACTCGCGAGCTGCACCACGTCTTCTGACAGCGGAAAAACGCCCGCCACTGGCACGCTGTAGGTCTCTTCGACCTTTTGTTGTAACGCCTCCCGATTGAGGCTGCTGTAGGCTTTATTGATCGCCAGCAACATGTTGCGCACTTTGAGCTGACGCGCCACGTCTACAGTGACAGCCGTGCCTTGGTAATCCTGCTTGTCTGGCCGCAAAATCAATACCAACACGTGGGAAATCGCAATCGACAGGAAGGTCTCTTTGGACAGGCCCGGATGGGTGTCGATAAAGAGATAGTCGAGATTCAGGGCTTTGACTAAGCCGCGAAACCCATCATTCATCCGTTTGACGTCGTACCCATCTTTGAGAATGCGGGCAATATCATCAGCTCGGACGCTAGACGGCACGAGATAAAGCTGATCCGCCTCTAAGCCGACGTTGCCCCCCACGTCATAGGCGGCATCGGTAATTGGCTTTTCATCCCAGAGGTAGTTATTGAGGGTGGCAGAAATTTGCTCAGGTTCCAGGCAAAATAAATTGTGAATGCCGGGAGAGGGCACATCGGTGTCAAACACTGCGACGCGATGGCCCTTTGCTGCCACGGTCGTCGCCAAGTTGGCCGTAAAATTCGATTTACCGGTACCGCCCCGATAAGAGTGAACGGAAACAACTTTAGGCATAGGGCATTTAACTTTCAAGTGACGAAAACTGGCATTAGCATTCGTTACAGAGACCTCACAAACCGTAATGAATGATACGAATTTAGCGATGCCCGGTCGGCGGTAGAGACCCAGTCGCTAGCATACAAACACTCCGTACCCATTGCGCAAAAAATTGTGATCGGGTGCCTTTCATCAAGAAAAACTTAACAAACCGTCAATTTACTGAAGCTGTTGATGCCACTTCATGGGGGCACGAAAAGATTCACCCAGCGCAGAGCAACCATAATTTTCGCGACAAAAAAGAGCTGCTGTGGCCCACAGCACTGGCGTTACTCGCCTCAGTGAATCACGTTTCAAGGAAGGGACTAAAGTACGCGATCGCGACCCAGCAACAATGGGGATTCGTCACACAAAAACATGGGTTGTATTGAGGGTGTTGAACTGGCTTTTCTAAAATGACTGAATAGAGGTTCACCGTCACTACCTCCGAGACTCATCATGTCAGGCACCCCGACGCGATTAGGTTTTATCGACAATCTACGCCTGTTTTTGACAGTACTCGTCGTAGCTCACCATGCAGCCCAACCCTATGGCCCGACAGGCGGCGACTGGCCGCTTTTTAATTCCGAGCGGGCGGCGATCCTAGGGCCGTTTTTTGCAGTGAATGCGGCCTTTTTTATGGGCCTGTTCTTTTTCATCTCAGGCTATTTTTTGCCCGCAGCGGGCGATCGCAAAGGCCTTAACCGTCTCCTGCAAAACCGACTGCAGCGATTGGGAATACCGGTGTTATTTTTTGCGTTGATCGTGTTTCCGCCAATTCTTTACTGGCTCGCCAGCCCCTCGATTTCCTTCCCGGTTTTCTTGGTGCAGGTCTATATCAAACAGCGCGAAATTGAAGTGGCGCACCTGTGGTTCTTGCTGCATCTCCTGGGCTATACCGCCCTCTATGCAGTGTGGAGATCGGTGTCTCAGCGGCATTCTTTAAGCCCCATCAATCCCCCAAGGCACCGCCTGATTGTGGTCTACTGGCTCAGCCTCAGTCTCGTCACGTTTCTCGTGCGGATTCACTATCCGATTGATCGCTGGGTTAATCTCTTGGGCTTTGTACCTGCTGAGCTGGCGCATCTGCCGCAGTATGGCAGCTTGTGGGTGCTGGGCATCTTGGCCTATCGCCATCACTGGCTAGGGCAAATGCCGACTGCCCGTGGCATGACGTGGCTCCGGGTGGGGTTGGGGGCCGGTTTACTGCGCTACCTCTACAGTGTGAGTCGCACTCGCCTGGCCCGGAGCTGATTGCGGGGGGCGGCTTCGACTGGCGATCGCTGGTGTGGAGCGGTTGGGAAGCCCTGATCTGTGTCGGACTTTGCCTGGGCTTGTTAATCCTGTTTCGCGATCGCTGTAATGCTCAGAATAAATGGCTCAAAAGGTTGTCCGCCAATGCCTATGGCGTCTATCTCATTCATCTGCTGATCATTCTCTATTGCTAGTTTGTCGTCGCTGTTTGGGCGGTTGGCCCATTAGCCAAATTGGGGCTGGTGATGGCGGTGGGCACACCAACTTGCTTTGTCCTCAGTGCTGTGCTGCGGCGATCGCCCTTTATTCAACTGGTTATACCCTGAGGCCATGCCTTCTCGGGAAATGGATTGGCCTGTGGGACGCAGACCGGCAAACCGAGCCAGATTTTCTGGTAACACCGGATGGCCATCCGATTGATACTGCTGCCGCAATCGCTGGATGTTCTCGAACTGCTCGTTGCGGTGCGGATCATGCCCCGTCGCTCGAGTTTTCTACGCTTGCCGCCATCGGTACTGGTGCTTGCCCAACAACTGATTAACGACTGTCACATTCACGGTGATGCCCTCATTTTGCTGCTGCAACTCGGCAATTTCAGCCCGTGTCAAATGTGTCTATTTCACCGAATCATCCTTGGGATACCCAGCTGCATGATCCACAATCACTCGCAAATAGGTCGCGTCGATACCGTCGATGGTGTCTCAGGCCGCTTCAAGCCGCTTTTCGTCTCCCACCCCGTCGTCGAATGCGGGGCTGATGGAGGGCAGACTCATCGGCTAACTCGCACGCCCCTGATTTAATGGCGTGATAGTCACAGCCCAATGAACAGCTGATATAGCTGATGCCGCCATGGCCCAATTTCACCGCTTCAACGGCGGTATGGCAGCGGCGATCCTTCTCTGACAACGACGAATAGTAGCCGGGCATCTACTATTCGATAACCACAGGATATGACGTTTTCATCACGACCAAGGGGCATAATATAGGTCAAAGTTTGGAGCTGATATAACCCTCATTCCTAACTGACAAGGTATAACGGTAGTCCATAAGTGGTAAGGATCGGCCTAAAGGCCTTAACACAAAGCTTTGAGGACTCGTAGTGAATTTCTTGGCCCGGAAGTATCCTGCCCATCTAAGTGTTTTGTCGCGATATCACTCAGACATCCACGAAAAAATCAGTGCTGTGCCTTCTGATTTCGATAGATCCTTAGAGGCTCCCAAACCGGGTTGATTCAGCACAGCCTTTACAGAGAGATTGTTTCAGTCATCCTTACCTGTTTAGCACTACC
>CALCPB010000825.1 GCA_937897665.1 uncultured Halomicronema sp.
CATAGGTACTGCGGAGGAGCTGCTCTTGTTCATCAAGCTCTGCCTCAGCGGCCTTGCGATCTGTAATGTCTCGCCAAATGCCATGAATCAGCTGCCGTCCGTTGCTATCGATGGCGGTCAGCAATATTTCGACCCAAAACCTATCGCCGTTTGTGCGTTGATGCATCCATTCAAAGCGATGACTGCCTTGCTGCAAAACTAGAGGCAGGATCTCTTGCGCTTTTTGCAAAGAGGGCATGCCATCGGGTTGCACCTCAGGGGATAACGCCACTGGGCTTTTCCCCAGCAATTCTGCCTTGTGGGCATACCCCATCAGCTGTACCGTAGCTTGGTTGCAATCGATGAATACACCGTTTTCTAGCCAAACGATGGCGTCTGTGGATATCTCAAATAGTCGCTGGCAATCCGTGATAACTTTGGGCAACTGAGGCGTTGCACTGGCGGCAGCGGGCGGAGCCTCTGGCGAGGGTGGAGCGATCGCGCTAGCGTCCTCAAGGTTTGAGATGGGAGGCAGGTTTTGACTGTACCCTGCTAGAGTCTCTTGAGCGGCTTGCAACTGTTGCCACAGTGCCGCTAATGGAGCCTGGGCTCCTTGAGCGGCCGTGAGGGCTTGGCAGGCCGCGATCGCCTGTGCCAATCCTTCGGATAAAGCTTGGTGGGCTGGGACTAGCGGCTCCGAGTTGGATACTGTCTGGGACGGCATATCTTTATTGAGGCATGAGGTTGATTGCAACGGGCTGCTGATCCGAGAGCCTTCATCGCCCTAGAGCCGACGGCCACTTTTCTCCCTTTCAAGTTGCCCCAAGGTGCCGCATGACCAACACCCTAGCCCTTGCTAGACAGAACAAACCCTGCCCAAACCCACAATTCCTCAACCGGCTTCAAAGTGGCAAATAGCGATTGAATGGACAATTCTAGTTAAAAGCCGATGGGGGGATTTGAACCCCCGAACGCTCGATTACGCATCGAGTGCTCTAACACTGAGCCACATCGGCATTAGCCGTCTTGTATTGTAGCAGGACAGCTCACTCTCGCCGAGCTGCGATCGCCACCGAGCCCAAAGGTCTCCTCTCGACTCCATCCGCCCCAAGGAACGAAATATGCCCGGCTTGTGAAGATTCTTGGAGCTAAGAGATTAGGTTGTGATAACCAGAATTGTCGATCCGACAGCGGACTCTCTGGGAGTATCTAACAAACTGGACTCGATCAGGCTAGAGCCCTTGATTTACTGTCGCTGCCAGCTTTGCCACCATGCTGGCGATCGCCGGTCAGGTTGAGGGGGCCAGAGCATCCACTGATACGCCTTCCAGGGCTTCATCGGCTTGGTCGTAGAGCGCCTGCAGTTTGTCAATCGTTTCTTCTTCTGGTGTCCAATAGCCGCGTCCGTGAGCTTCTAGCATTCTGCCGACGATATTGCGCCAGGCTTCGGGATTTGCTTGGCGCAACCTTGCCGCCATATCTCGGTCAAAAGCGTAGGTATCAGCCGCCTGATCGTAAACCCAATCATCTTGGAAGTTGGTCGTCCCGGCCCAGCCCACCATGGCCGTCAGCCGCTGCGAAATCTCGTAAGCGCCACCCGAACCCTGATCGGCCATCGCTTCCGCCCACTTCGGATTCAGCAGCTTTGTGCGATATTCCATCCGCAGCAAGTCTTCGAGCGGGCGGGGTGTGGTATCCGGCGAGAAGCTTTCGACAAAACTAGCCGTAACGCGTTGCCCCTGACGCTGTTCAGCCGCTTGCTTCAGGGCACCGGTATTGGCGTAATACTCCTGAATGTCAGTGAGGCCATATTCCACCAGTCGATCTGCTGCACAATGCGCCCGGTGGTGGTCAGCAGCGTATCGAGAATTTCAGGCCGGGCCTGCCCCTTGTCACCGCGACCATAGCTAAAGGCATTGCGATCGCGCCAGGTATTGCCCAGTTCTTCGCTCGATTCCCAATTGCTGTCCACCACGCGATCGTTCACCAGGGAACCGTAGTCGCCCGCTGGGTTAGAAAACAGTCGCGCCGTGGGATTTTCCACCCCCTCAGCCTGCAGGGCCAGCACATGCTTGCGAATGAAGTTCTGCTCAATGGGCTCATCGGCGGCGGCGGCACGGCGAAAGAGATCGTCAAGCAGTTCCAAAATGTTGACAAAGCTATCTCGAAAGATGCCCGACAGGTTACCCAGCACATCAATGCGGGGATGTCCCAGCTGCTCCAGCGGAATCAGGTCGTAGCGGACAATGCGCCCGGTCCCTTCTTTTACCGGTGCCGCCCCGACCAACTCCAGCAGGGTGCCAATGGACTCGCCCTTAGTTTTAATCGCGTCTAGCCCCCACAGCATGACGGCAATGGTTTCGGGAAAGGTGCCGTGCTCGTCACAATGCTGAGCGATGAGCTGGCGGGCGACTTGACGGCCCCGTTCATAGGCGGCTGGGGAAGGCATGCGGTAGGGGTCAAGCGCATGAATGTTGCGACCCGTCGGCAGCACGCCGGGACCATCGCGCAGCAGATCGCCGCCTGGCGCGGGGGGAATATATTCCCCATTCAGGCCCCGCAGCAAATTGGTCAGTTCGTCGGTGGTTTGGGCCAGGCGATCGCAGATCTCCAGCGCTTCGGCAATTTTTTGACGAGCAGTCTCACGCTGAGGCATATCAGCGGCTTCGCGATAGTGGTGCAACAGCAGCTCGTCGATCAACTGCGGCCACTCGGCGCGCGGAGGTACGGAGGAGTGGGGAGAACTATCAGGGCGATCGCCCGCCGGGTCGAACTGACTCAATGCAGCTAACACGTCTGGCTTGAGCGTCTCACCGAAATAGGCTTCCAGATAGCTATGGAGGACTGCCGCCGTGGGGGTCTGCCCCAGCACATGCAGTCCCGACGAAAACAGGCGATTTTCGAGTACCTGCAGATATTCATAGAGCGTTTTGAAATAGGCCAGCAGACGCTCTTTGCTAAACAGGCGGGCCGTTTCGAGCGTGAAATCGAGGCCCAGTTCACGGGCGGCCTCAAAGGGACAATCGGCAGCGAGACCGGTGTCGGTAATTTTTTTACAAATCGCCTCGCGCAACCCTTCGTTTTTCAGCGGATCTTCGCGGTATTCGGCAATCAGCTCCCGCAGGGTGACCAAATCTTTGTAGAGTCCGGCCCGACCGTAGGGGGGCACATTGTGCGACACCAGCACGCCATAGCCCCGCCGCTTCGCCAAAATCGATTCCGACGGATTGTTCGCGGCGTAGACATAGAGGTGAGGCAGATGGCCGAGCAAAATATCTGGCCAGGAATAACCAGTGTTGCCCAAGGGTGAACCGGGGAGCCATTCTGCCGTGCCGTGCATGCCAAAATGCACCACGGCGTCTGCCTGAAAGTCTTTTTGCAGCCATTGATAAAAAGCCGCGTATTGCGGATGGGGTGTGAGATCGCGCTCAAACATCAGCCGCATCGGGTCGCCCGCGAGGCCCAACGGCGGCTGCACGCCAATCCACACATTGCCGAGCTGCACACCACCAAGAGCAAAGTCTTCGTCATAGGTTTTGAGACCGGTGCGGGTCAGCTCGCCCCACTGCTTAGCGACGCGGGTGGTGAGAAGATAGCCCAGCCACTTTTCTAGTTGCCGCACGTTGACAGTGGTCGGCGCTTTCGATCCTAGGGAGATGGGCACGCCCTGGGCGCTGGCAGAAAAGCGCGGATCGGCCTCATCCGCTGCTTTGACCCAGTCGATCAGTGTTTCGCCGGCGTCGGGCAACTCACCCAGGTGGTACCCTTCAGCCTGCAGCCTTTGCAGCAGCTGCAGCAGGGATTGGGGCACGTTCAACAGGGCGGCGGTGCCCGTGGCGCCATACCCCGGTGGAAAACCGTAGAGAATGATCGCCAGCTTGCGCTCCACTACGGGCGTCTGCCGCAGTGAAACCCAGCTTTTGACCCGGCCAATCAACCGCTGCACCCGCTCCGGCACCAGATAAATGTCTTCGCCCACGAGCCCGCCGAGGGGAACGGGATCGATCGCCCCATCCAGCTCGGGCAGGGCATAAAGCACCACGCTTTGCAGCCCGCCGACCCCCTGGCGCGTCCAGGAATGAATATCTTGAATCAACAGGGGCGCTGACACGAAGTACGGCACGTTTTTCGCGGTCAAAATTCGTACTGCCACTGCTGTCTGTCGTCCGGCTTCCATTGAGCCTGCTGGCCCCCCCACTAGCGGAAAGCCAATAGTGGAGACGATCGCATCTACCCGCACCGCCTGATCTGACAGGGAGGGCATCTGGACATTGCCGAGCGATCGCTGGGCCTGTTCGTAGTCGGTAGTGAGCCAGTCACGCACTACCACATGCCCCTCGACCCCATTGATGAAAACGGGTAGTGGCACTAGGCCCGCCGCTTCAAACGCCCGAATCAGTTGAGGAATGTACGGCTGCTGAGTAATGACGTGCTTGCGATAGAGCAGCAGGCCAATCGTGGCTGAATGTCGAGTTGAGGGCGGATTTTGCCGACTCGCGTCTACTGACTCATCGCTTTTCTGCCGTTTCTCGTACCAGGTTAAATAGGCCTGCGGTGACTCAAAATAGCCGTCATAGTCGGGATGCAGCAGTCCCATATTGGGAGCAGTCACGGCAGCGGGAATATCGCCCACGGTCAGACCCAGATACTTTTCACCGAGGAACCAGAACATCGCCGCCACATTGTCGGTACCGCCCGCGTTCCAATAGCCATAGATGATTAGCCAGTGGCGCAAATCCTGCACCTTGCCCACAGGAATGAACTTGAGCAGCTTTGGCCCAACCTTGAGAAAGCTCAGATAGCCCGCCAGCTTGTCTTCTTCGCGACTGTTGCCAAACTTGCTGAGGATAAATTTCACCGGCTTGGGCATGCCTTTGGGCTGGTCGCCGATCGCAAACTTGCCCAACTGCGTCAGCGACATCAGTTCCAGCGCCGACTCAAAGACCAGGCGAATGGGAATGGCTTGCACCCGCTCGCGTAGCCACAGCACCTGGTCATAGTCAAAGATCAGACTGGCAAAAAAGCAGTCGGCCCCGGCCAACGCCACGGCGATCGCGGCGGGCTGCTGCGTGATATCGCGATCGCTAAAAACGTGAATCTCTAGGTTGGGGCAGCGCTGGACAGCTTGCTCTGCCGCCTGCCGATAGAGCCCCGCATTAAAGGTTTCAAACCCCGCAATCAAAACAAGCTTCGGCATCTGGGAACCTCTGAACCCTGTTTCTATCTTAAGGGGGCGATCCACTGACGACAGGCATCAACAAAATTGCGGCCATCCAGCGGCTAAGGCGATACGAGGCAAGAGTTGTAATCTGGTTGCAGAGAATAGGTTTCATGGATGCGCATTGAGAAAGCGTCTCAGTCATCGAATCCTCGCTCGTTGGGATTTGGCACGTACGTGTTTAGCGTCCATCCCCCTCAAGCCCTGCGGGCAT
>CALCPB010000826.1 GCA_937897665.1 uncultured Halomicronema sp.
TGGCAACGGGGGCCATGGGGCGGACGGCTTCCTTTAAGGGGGAAGCAGAATTTTTGGGGCGGGGCGTGAGCTACTGTGCCACCTGTGACGGGGCGTTTTACCGTGATCGGGAAGTAGCCGTGATTGGCGCTAACCCCGAGGCGATCGAAGAAGCCCAAGTGTTGACCAAATTTGCCGCCACTGTCCATCTCGTGACGTTCAAAGATCCGCCCGCCACCGATCCCCATGTGCAAGATTTGTTAGCAATGTCGCAACAGTGCCAACTAGTGAATTTGTGAGAACAAACTTTTGTATGACGGTGGGGTGCAGGTCAATGATTTGATGGCGACCAGTGTTGAGGGTGTTTGGGCCGTGGGCGATATTCGCAATACTCCGTTCAAGCAGGCGGTCGTCGCCGCGGGCGATGGCTGCGTGGCGGCGATGGCGATCGATCGCTTCCTCAACAGCCGTAAAGGCTTCCGTCCCGATTGGGAGCATTCGTAAGGGGCTCAATTACCTCAGCACAAGGACAAAAGTTGTCGCGCCTGATTGAATTCAGCGCCCCGCAGAACAAGATTGGAGCAGGAGCGCCGCCGAAAATCACCACCCCAGCGGCATAAACTTTTCGCTCTGCGGCCATGAGATTGCAGCGGCATCGGTCGCTGCTGGTGTGGCCCAAAGCCTGTCACATGGCCCAACAAAGGCTAATGCCACCAACTTGCTAAGGCTCGGCGTGACAGCAATGAGTCGAGTCGAGATTGAAGCCTCGGGTTCTCAGCACCATGAACAACGTTTCCATCCCCTACCGGAAGCGCTAGTCAGCCAACGCGGTCTTCGGACGACAATGGGTAACAGAAATCAACAATTCGCTATCTTTAAGGCGGATCGCGGCCACGTCGAGGCAACAACCCCAGATAAGATGCCAACCATCAGAGTCATCACTGAGCCGCGATCGCTCCTCGCATTTAGCATCCTTTCCATCTCATTGGCACTGATTCCGAGTCAGCAGAGTTGGCTAGGCTGGGCGTAGTCGGTCGTGTTCTAGACCTGTGAGGAGTAGTGATGTTGCGCGCCGAGATGCGTAGCGCTGGCTGAATAGGCCCATCACCATGTCATGCATCAAAACAGCTTGGGAGAAATAGCCGCATCATGCAGGTCAAGTTTTCAGCGCAAAATGTTCACGAACTGTTCGCTGAGTGGCGAGACTCTCCTCAATCGGCTTTTGCCGCCGCCCCTGATGAGCACTCATTCACTTTCCTGAGCCGATTTGCGATGGCTGGATGCGTCGCCTACAGTGCTTGCCATCTGGCCGCTGTTGATGCTCTAAGGACTCTATTCCACCCTGATGCGGGGAGTTGCAAAAAGCCTTTGTAGCTGATCTCGTTCATCCCGAACGGCGCGGCGCAGAAATTGGCACCTTTTACCTAGTGGTGGGACTGGTGGCGCTACCAGCGAGTTGGGTGGCGGGTTGGCTCTATTACAAACGGTGCAACCAACCTGCCCAGCCCAATCGATTGGGCCGGGCAGGTGAATAGAGATTTCAGCAACGGCTTGACCGCGAACTCTGATGTAGAGTTGAGTATCGGCATTTAAGAACTCTTCTCAACAAGCGCATGAAAGTATCTTTCACAGCCACTGATTTTCAAGCAGTATTGGTTGAGTTTCAGCAGCAAACGGGTACGACCTGTCACCTTGCAGGCCATGAAAATACACTCACGCTGCCCAAAACCTTGGGAGAGGGCCGAGTGCGCAGTATCAACTTACGCGAAGGGATATTTGATCTCTTCGTTCATCAGCATCGGCTCGACGAAAGTTTACTGATTGCGGCAGCAAGTCGGTCGCCAACCAGTTCACCGGTGGTCCTCAAGTTTTTTTTATCTGGGCTGGTAGACGGTGCGATTCAAGGCATGAAAGCAGCTGTCAGCGCCATCGCCGGGCAATACTGTTTTGTCCATTGCGCTGACCAAGCGCGCCACGTCGAGTTTGTCGCCGGCAAAGACATCTGCACCGTCGAAATTGTGATCGCCCCGCAGCTGTTTCAAGATATGTTGGGCGACGATCAACAAATGTCTCAATTTCAACAGTGGTTCAATCCCCATAACCTGAAACCCTACTGGAAGTTAGGCAAGACATCACCATCAATGGCGATCGCCCTGCAGCAAATCCTGCACTGTCCCTACCAGGGAGCGACTCGACGACTGTATTTAGAAAGTAAGAGTTTGGAACTCGTCACGCTAGCGCTTGAGCACTGCAAAACTCAGGAGCCAACTCCGAAAAAGCCGCGCCCACTCAAGCCTGAAGATGTGGCGATCATGCACCAGGCTAAAGACATTCTGATTAGCCTGGTGCATAATACCCCCTCATTGCTCTCTCTGGCTCAGCAGGTTGGCATCAATGATTGCAAGCTCAAGCAAGGATTTCGTCAGGTTTTCGGCATGACGGTTTTTGGCTATCTCCATAACTATCGGATGGAACGGGCAGCAGAGCTTTTGCAAGGAAACCAGATGACGGTGACAGGGGTCGCCGCTGCCGTCGGATTCGCCAATCGCAGCGCATTTGCCGTGGCATTCAGACGCAAATTTGGCCTCATCCCTAGCGATTATCAGGCGGCTTC
>CALCPB010000827.1 GCA_937897665.1 uncultured Halomicronema sp.
CGCCGAATGTAAGGCTCTGCTACCTCTTGCATGGTGATCGCCGTCTGTACCCGCGTGGGGGTACCGTTTCGCTCTTTGGCGTCTTGCAGGGTCATGGCATTCATCACTGTGGCCAACATGCCGATATAGTCAGCCGTGGCGCGGTCCATCCCGGCTGCTGACCCTTTGATGCCCCTAAAAATATTGCCACCGCCGACGACGATGGCAATTTGAATTCCGCTTTTGACGACTTCACTAATCTCTTCAGAAATGGTTTGAACAATATCTGGATCAATGCCATACGAGAGGCTGCCCATCAGGGCTTCACCGCTCAATTTGAGTAATACACGCTTGTAGGTGTTGCCCATTTGTTCCGTCCCCAGCCCACGACTCCAGGATTCCCGATCCATCTAATCATATCTAGGAGAAGCGTGAGTGGTTGCGTTCGCAGAGACGCCTCATCCTCGTCGCTAGATCTGGGCAATCGCCCCTCGCATAGCACAACTGCGATCGCTGCCGGATGGAATAATGGAATCGAACCTGACTGATTGGTTTCCGAAAGAATGAAAAAGCAAAACTTGTTTGCTTTGATTGGCTTGCCAGTGATAGCTCTATTTGTGTCGTGTGACCCTAGCAGATATGACATAGGCAAAGCGGCTCAAGTAAACCAAGTTATCTTTAAACCCTTTATTTTTTTCGACATAAACGCAGATAAGTTGACTACCTTCCTTGACGATTTCATCGGAGCAAATGCAATCGGCAAAAAAGACAGAGTTGAAGTTTCTCTTGAATCGATATCAGATGATTTGGTCACTGATGGACGGCAGCTGTCGATTGAGAGCAGCACTGTGAATGTGCTTGAATCGGCAAATGAGAGCTGTTTGCTGACGGCTAGATACCCTGAATTTTCTGGAATGAGGAATGAATCTTTGCAAGCGGAGATAAATCAAAGTCTAAAACAAGAGATTGAGGATTTGATGGGTTATTTTCCTGCTTTCTTCAGTGAAGACGAAGGATGCACGGCTCCAACAGATCTAGATAGAATTCACTTAGAAATCGATCCATGTGTAGTCATGTTTGTAAAGGATGATGTTATTAGCATGAGGTGTAACAGCTTCTTAGCTGGTAGACAAGTCTATCCAATCGTACAAAATAAAGGAATCAACCTCAATTTAAGAACCGGAGAATTCTATCACTTCGATGACTTGTTTGATGAAGAATATGACTATGAGAAAAGACTTAAAAGTCTGCTATTTGAGCAGAATAGATTAAATGATTTCGAGATGGATTTGATTCCAACCATCAAAGAGGACACAGTTTTCTATATTCGTGCAAATTGTCCTATGCCTACAATGGATTCTATCTGTCTGGCTATTCCCACTAATGGTACGAGTGGAGCGGATAGAGGACGCATACTTTACATGAACGTTGAACCGATTAGAGACGCTCTAAGTTCAGAGAAAATCGTACAAGCTCTATTGAATTGATTATCGCCATTTTTGTGAACATAGCCTTTGCCCCATAGCAGAACTATCTCGACTACAGCAAAGCATGTCCGTCAAAACAACACGTCTGCTTCCCCCAAAATCTTGCCAGAAAAACACCAGTGGCCCGTGAGCCTCTTATCGCAACAGGCGATCTATCATGCTTTGGGCTTGGCTGCCGTAGCCGCCGCCAAAGAGATTGAAGTGATTGAGGATGTGATAGAGGTTGTAGAGAATTTTGCGCTTTTCATAGCCCACCGCGAGCGGATAGGCGGCGTTGTAACCCTCGTAAAAAGCTTGAGGAAAACCGCCAAACACTTCGGTCATGGCGATATCAACTTCGCGATCGCCGTAATAGGTCGCCGGATCTAAAATCACCGGCGTGCCATCCACTGTCACCGAGGCGTTGCCCGACCACAGGTCGCCGTGTACCAGCGACGGCAGCGGTTCATGGCCGGCCAGCAGTGAGGGTAGCGCGGCTAGCAGTTCCGCCTGACGAGGAAAATTGCCCCGCCGGTTGGCGAGCTGCAGCTGATAGCGCAGACGATGTTCGCCATAGAACGTCACCCAGTCCGCCGTCCACGGATTTTTTTGCGGCGTGTCGCCAATGGTATTGTCGCGATGCCAGCCAAACCCGCGATCGCTGACCACCCGATGCATCGCTGCCAACTGCTGACCCATCTGATACCAAGCATCGCGACTGCTGTTGCCCAGCGGCAGATACTCCATCACGATGTAGGACGAGCCGTCCACAATGCCCCAACAAATGGGTCGCGGCACTCGAATGGTGTGGCTATCGGCCATTTCCTTCAGTCCCAGTGCCTCCGCTTCAAACATGGCGTACTGCGCCGCCTGATTGAGTTTGAGAAAGAAATCGCGATCGCCGTCAGTAAGACGATAGGCCTGGTTAATGCTGCCACCGCCAATGCTGCGCCGGTCTTGAATTTCAAATGGTCGCTCGGTCACTCGGCTGATTTCTTGGGCGATTTCATTCCACATAGGCTGCTGACGCTGAGAGATGAACAGAAACGATTGTGACCGAATGAGCGTGAAAAACACCAGAGATCGTGATGGCTCTATTCTCTACTCCCCACCCTCCACTCTTCTTGAAGCACTGATGCTTCCTCCGATTGCCCCTTGCAGCACGGTGCCGACTCTCGCTATACAGGGAGCATGACACATTCCACCGTTCCCGCCATTGCCGCTGATTGGCTCCGCCGCCCCGCTACCGACGTAGCCCCCGATCTGATTGGTTGCAGTCTCATTCGGCAGTTTGATGACGGCAGCCTTTATCGCGGCGTCATTGTTGAAACCGAAGCCTACACCCCCGGTGACCCAGCCTGCCACGCCTATCGTCGCCGCACCGCTCGCAATGAGGTAATGTTTGGGCCACCCGGATTTTGCTACGTTTACCTGATCTATGGCATGTATCACTGCATTAACGTGGTCACCAATCGGGACACCGTACCCAGTGCCGTGCTGATTCGCGCCTTAGAGCTTGATCACCTGCCCCCGTGGATCGACGAAAAGCAACGGCAAAAACCGCAGCGCGTGGCGGCTGGCCCTGGCAAACTCTGCCGTGCCCTACAGATCGATCGCACCCTCAATGGCACCCGCTTTGATATGGGACAGCCCCTCTGGTTAGAACCCAGAACTGCGGCACTTCAACAATCCATTATCGATGGCTCAATGAACCTGGTGCAAACGCCTCGCATCGGCTTGACGCAAGGGGGTGAGTTG
>CALCPB010000828.1 GCA_937897665.1 uncultured Halomicronema sp.
GTGTGCTCAGGTCCGAATTGAAGCGTCGGTGAAGCAGTACATTTTGTCGCTGGTGCGAGCCACCCGCGAACATCCCGACGTGACGTTGGGGGCAAGTCCGCGCGGCAGCGTGGCCTTTTATCGCGCCGTGCAGGCATTTGCGTTTTTGAGCGATCGCGACTACGCCACCCCCGATGACGTCAAACACCTGGCTCCCTACGTGCTGGCTCATCGCCTGATTCCAGCGGGGGGGCACCAGGCGACGGCCATCATCGCCGCGCTGTTAGACACCACCGTTGTACCCTAACGGCCAAAAGCTTGCCCGCGTCACCCTTGCATTGGCCTCGGCAATCTTCTCGGAACGGTCTCTTTAGACGCTGATTAAACAGGGTGATCGCGATTTTAGGTGCATCACAATTGGCCTCGGCAATTCTCACGGAAAGGTTTCTTTAGACTCTGATAAAATGGGGCGATCACGATTTTAGGTGCAGCGATCGCCAAGAAAACACCTGGCCAAGCGTCCAGTTTAATCAGCCCGCCATTGGTGTCCTCTGGTCGCCTGCCTGCCCTGACCACTGGAACAGAATCACAGTTTACAGAGCTCACCAGTCTGAATATTGCGCCTGTTTGCCAGTTCTGATGCTTGGATCCGCCAAATTTCCCAAGTCATAAAGTTACGATTACCTAGCATTAATCTTGAACCGATAAAGTTTTCAACTGGTAAGCGTTTAGAAACCTCTAAACGCTGTCATTTCAAGCATTGAACAATCGATGCTGAGCGATTGACGCGATGGCCAGTTGCCTCAGATCTTAAACTTTACGGTCGGGCAAAAATCCAGCGTGCCGAGGCTTCAGCAACCCTAATCAAACTGTTGAAGAGAGAGAGAGTTGAGAGGACCATGGGTTTTAACCGCAGGCAATTTTTAATGTTTATGGGAGCAACCGCCGGGGCAACTGCCTTGGGGCCTTTGGGTCGCTCAGGAGAGCCCGTCGCCGATCTTTTTTCAGGGTCACCAGCACTAGCCAGTTCGCTACCCTTTGAGCCCGTTCAGGGGCCCATGCCGGTTTTGAGTGGGGGCATCCCGCTGAGCGAACAAGCTCAACGGCTGGGGCAATATGCGGTGCGGGATGACTTGGTGCTGCCGTCAGGCTACACCTATGACGTCATTGGTGCATGGGGTGACCCCCTGGGTGATTCGCGATTTGGGTATAACAACGACTATCTCTCGTTTGTCGAAACGGCACCGGGCGAAGGCTATCTGACCATCAACTTCGAATACATCAGCGAAGCCACCTGGATGGCATCCTATCCCGAGGTGATTGGCCGCAACCTGCCGCTAGAGGACATCCAAGCCGCAATCGAAGCTGCCGGTGAAGATGGCATCGATGTCGCTGGACTGCCGGATAGCAATCGCCTCAAAGCGCAAATGCTAGAGCTGGGCAAAGAGGCGCTGACCGATGTGGGGATTGGCGTGATTGCCATTCGCCGCAACGAATCGGGAGCCTGGGAGCGGAGCTTTTCTGAGAGCGATCGCCGCATTTCGGGCATTTCGGGGCTGACTGACGGGCGCTATCTTACCGCCACGGGGCCAGCGCTCGCCGTGTTCACCAAAGCCTCAGGCCAGGGCTATATTGACGAGCTCAGCGACAACATTATTGGCACCTTCAACAATTGCGCTGGGGGCACCACCCCTTGGGGCACCGTCATGAGCGCTGAAGAAAACTTCCAAAACTATGTACCTGAACCGGTCTACAGCGATGGCACCTCACTGCCCATTGACGCCAAGCCTTTTGTAGTGAGCGCCGATGGCTTTGATGGGTTAGGGAGCGGCTTTGGCTACGCGGGCAATAAGTACGGCTGGATGGTGGAGGTTGACCCAGCAAACCCCAGCGATTACGGCGTCAAACATACTTGGTTGGGCCGCTTCCGTCATGAAGCCGTGGCCGTGCGGGCGGTGGCAGACCGCAAAATGGCGGTGTATTCTGGCTGCGATCGCCGAGGCGGTCACCTCTACAAATTTGTCAGCGCTGGCACCGTTATGAATCCGACCAGCAAGGCTAACTCTGAACTGTTCGCTGACGGCATGCTGTATGCCGCAAAATTCAATGCCGATGGCACCGGTACGTGGATTCCGCTCCAAGCCGATACTCCGGTGGCACCCGATATGCCGAGTCAAGTAGCGGGGGGCATGATCACGATGCCCAATCGCCCTGATGGCGGCATGATGAAAATTGAGTCGGATGCGGACATGCAGGCTTTCGCCCAGCAGTACAGCACGCTCGGCGACCTGTACGAAGGTTCGGCAGAAGAGATGCAGGGGGCTATACTCATCGATGCTCACTTTGCCGCCAACGCGGCCGGAGCCACGAATACCGCCCGTCCCGAAGATACCGACGTCGCCGCTGATGGCACGCTTTTTATCGCCTTTACCTCTGGAGGGCCAGGCGGTGACGGTGGCCCCCACAACGACATCTTTCAGGGGCCCAACGGCGAAACGCCCTACGAGCACGGCTGGATCATGAAGCTGCAAGAGTCTGACAGTGACCCTGCGGCAATGACCTTCCAATGGGAAATGATGGGTCTCGGCGGTGAGCCGGCTGAGGGCGGTCTTGGGTTCTCTAACCCCGATAACCTAGAGATCGACGGCAATGGTCACCTATGGATGGTGACCGATATGTCGACCAGCAAGCACAACCGAGAAGTTCCCAGCCGCATGGAAGCAGATGGGAGCGCCGTGAGCCAGTCCAACCTGCGCGGCTTGTTTGGTAACAACTCGGTGTGGTTTATTCCCACCTCTGGCCCCCATGCGGGTGAGGCCTTGATGTTTGGCTATGGCCCGATGGAATGTGAAATGTGTGGGCCGTTTATCACGCAAGATCAGTCCACACTGTTCTTGGCAGCGCAGCATCCGGGCGAAACCCACGGCATTCGCACAAGCGGGGCCTTTGAAACTCGCAAGTTTGCGATGAAGACGACTGACGGTCAGCCCTTTATACAGGAGCGCAACGTGCCCCTCGGTTCGAACTGGCCCAGCAAACAGCCGAATGCCGCCCCGCGTCCTGCCGTGGTGGCCGTGCGTAAGATCGATG
>CALCPB010000829.1 GCA_937897665.1 uncultured Halomicronema sp.
CCCACAGGGCAGTCTCACTGAGGGTGTCCCAATCATCCGCAAACCACTGGCTGCCGCCAAATCCCAGCGCTCGTTTCGGCACACCGATCGCCCAGAGTTGCTGGGCTAACTGCAATGCGGCATGACGCCCAATCGGGGTTTCTAGCGCAGAGGAGATGACGATATCGAGTGGGTGCTGTCGGCAAAAGTCCAGCAGTTGGTGCGGAAATCCGGCGATCGCGGGCTTCACCACATACACCACCGCGTTGCCTAACCGTTGGTAAACCTGCTCAAGCTGGTGCACGGTCGCAATGGATCCATCCAGGGCGATTGCGGTTTTGAAGTTGCGCACTGCTGTGCTGAGCCAGGCCAAACTGCGATCGGGCGGCAAGGGCTGCTCCAAAAATTCCACCTTGCCAGCGGCGGCATCACAGGCCGTGAGCCACGCTGCCGCTGCCTCACTCGTTAACCCACCATTAGCATCCAACCGTAGCCGGGCCGGCTGGGGTAATGCCGTGACCAACTGTTGGAACAGGGCCAATTCTGTTGCCCCTGCAGCGACGCCAATTTTCCATTTAAAGGTGCGATGTCCTCGCTCCCACAGCGTCGACCAAGTGTCCAGCGCCGCCTGGCCCGCCGGTAGCAATCCACAGATGTCCACAGGTGCTAAGGGCTCTGCGCTTAAATCATGTCTCTGGTATGGCAACACTTGCAGTGAGGGCTGGCTATTGCCATACCCAGGCGATCGAGACGTTATTTTGGGGCGACTCTCTAACGCCTCAACTCTTTCGTTGCCACGAGGCGAACTGACCGGTTCGCGACTCGCGACTCGGAGCCCCGTCGCAAAGCCAAATTGGCAGGCCGGTAAAGTATTAGAAATCGTCAAAATCTGTTCGACTTCGAATTGAGCTGGCCACTGGCGACAAAATTCGCTGGCCTGCGCCAAGGTTTCTGTGCCAAACCAGGGAATGGGCGCTATTTCTCCAAAGATCACCCGCCCCGACTCATCCGCTAGCCGCAAAATCAGCCCTTCTCGCTGTGGCCAAAGGCCGTGCGCAGTCTGCAACGGCAGTTGAAAGGGACGGCAGTAGGGACGAAATTTTAGCTGCATCATCCCCTCAGCGGCAGCACTAGTCCCACACTCAGCAGCACACCACTCCAAAAATGGAAGCCGATCGCGTAAAACTTGGCATCAAAAATCTTCTCTGGCTGGTCATGATGGCGCCAGACATGGCGTGAGAGACGCATGGCCGACAGACCACTGGCCAACGCAATTAGCGTCCACACTGGCCAATAGCCCCCGCCGACTCCCAGCAAAATCAGTCCCAAAACGACCCCACAACATACCGGACCGAGCTGCGCTCCCCGTTGCGTCCCGAGACGCACAATGGGCGATCGCTTGCCTGCCGCCAGATCATCCTCCATCTGGTGAAAGTGTGAGCAAAACAGCACCAGCGAAGTCGTAATGCCCAGCAGCACCCCAGCGATTTGACTGCCAATCGACCACCCCTGCACCTGGCTGTAGTAGGCGGCACCCACCCCTAACGGCCCAAAACTAAAAAAGCACAGAATCTCGCCTAGCCCTTGGTAACCTAGCCGCAACGGTGGCCCCTGATAGGCATAGCCGAGGAGGCAACACAGCAAAATCAACCAGAGGACGGTGAAATCGTATTGCCAGAGGGCGATCATGATACTCCCTGCGATGCCTAAGCCCAGACAAAGATTGCCGATCGCAAACACTAGCCACTTGTTGCGCGTCAGGTTGACCAGCGAATGCGCCTTATTCACATCGATGCCTGTTGCCGAATCGAAGACATCGTTACTCAGGTTTTCCCACACCAAAATCAGCACCGCCGCCATCAGAAAGGTGAGAAAGATGCTGACATTAAACACACCTGTTTCTGCAAAGGCGATCGCACTCCCTAATAGAATGGGCATCACGGCCACACTGTACATCGGTGGTTTGAGGGCAGCCAGCCAGAGCTTACGCTTGGCCACCTCAACAGATTGAATGGTCATGGCTCGCGACAGGGAATTTCCTAGGGCTAACCCAGCATAGATCGCTCTAGCCGTTCTCCATCAACAATCAGGGCGTGGCATGATGAAGCTGTGAAAACAGGGCTTCGAGCATGCAGTGTCTAGAGTGCAGCGGCGACGCCGATAACATCCCGCCAAGCTGCTGAAGGTCTTGAAGCCGATGCATATGCTCAATGCCGATGCGCTCACGGGCCAAGGCCTGATCGTCAGTCTTATCCTGACCTGTCAACTGGTCGCCTCGGGGTTTCTTGAGAGGCAATTGACTACTGCTTTGCACTTCTGGCTGAAACTAACGATGGAGCTCAATCAGCGGGCCATCAAAGGAGATCCAGGATCCCAACGCCTGATAGAACAAGAGAGCCAAAAATGGGTGGATTTCCTGTTTGATCTTACCCATGACAAAATGACTAGTCTTTTGTTGTTTCACTTATTTCAGGGCGCGATTCTGGATTTTCTAACCACGGGAAATGCCCAGCGCGGACAACAGACCATTAAGGCGTTTACCGCTGATCTGCCATAGCGCCAGACTCAACCCCTGCAGATGATTTTGCGGTGACTGTCAGCATTAGTAGCTTGAGCCCAATACTGTTGGCTAATTGGCCTTAATACAGTCTAAACAAACCGATTCTTTCACCAACATCATGCGGTACCCTTGGTAAGCATTGATATTGGCCCGATGTCTGTGACCCCTGTCAGCGGGGCTGATAGGGGTGGCAAAGCACGGGTCGATGCGGGCATTGGCGATCGAGATTGGGCTATCCTATGGCGCTCGTTGTTCAAAAGTTTGGGGGCACTTCGGTCGGCTCAGTTGAGCGGATTCAGGCCGTGGCCCAGCGAGTGCAGCAAACCGTCGCTGCCGGGCATCAGGTGGCAGTGGTCGTGGCGGCCATGGGCAAAACCACCGATAGTCTGGTGAAGCTGGCCAATGAAATTTCTGAGAGTCCCAGCCGCCGTGAGATGGACATGCTGCTGTCAACCGGTGAGCAGGTCTCGATCGCCCTGCTGACCATGGCACTACACAGCTTGGGGCAGGAGGCGATTTCACTCACGGGCGCGCAGGTCGGCATTGTGACGGAAGCTGATCACAGTCGCGCACGTATTCTCGACATTCGTACCGAGCGGCTACAGCGGCATTTAGACGAAGGTAAGGTCGTGGTGGTCGCGGGCTTTCAGGGTGTCAGCCCCAGCAGCGATTTTGAGATTACGACGCTCGGTCGGGGCGGGTCAGATACCTCTGCCGTTGCGCTAGCAGCGGCTTTGGGGGCCAGTAAGTGCGAAATCTATACCGATGTACCAGGGATTTTGACGACTGATCCGCGGCTCGTGCCCGAGGCGCAGCTTATGGCTGCCATTACCTGCGACGAAATGCTCGAACTCGCCAGCTTAGGGGCCAAGGTGCTGCATCCCCGCGCGGTGGAGATTGCCCGCAATTATGGGGTGCCGCTCGTGGTGCGCTCCAGCTGGACGGATGAGCCCGGCACCTATGTAGAGGCCCCGGCGCGGCACCCGAAGTCCCTAGACGGGTTGGAACTCGTTCACCCTGTTGATGCCATCGAGTTTGATACGGATCAGGCGAAGGTGGCGCTGCTGCGGATTCCCGATCGCCCTGGCGTCGCCGCCCGGCTGTTTGGCGAAATGGCGGCCCAACGTCTCAATGTGGATTTGATCATCCAATCAATCCACGAGGGCAACACCAACGACATTGCCTTTACGGTGGTGCGGGCGAACCTGCCCCAAGCGGAAGCCGTCGCGGCGGCGATCGCCCCAGTGCTGCGAGGTAATATCGCCGATTCATCCCAGGCGGAGATTTTTGTCGATCAGCGGGTTGCCAAAGTCAGCATCGTGGGCGCGGGCATGATTGGTCGTCCTGGTGTGGCTGCTCGCATGTTTTCCACCCTGGCCGCAGCCGGGGTTAATATTCAAATGATTTCGACCTCTGAGGTCAAAGTCAGCTGTACGGTGCAGATTGATCAGTGCGATCGGGCTATTAATGCCCTCTGCCAGGCCTTTCAGGTAACCTGTTCACCGCTGAAGTCAGAGACTCCCTCACCTGTCGCGACCTCAATGCCCGATGTTAGGGGCGCGGTGCTCGACCTCAAACAGGTGCAAGTGGCCATGCGTCAGGTGCCCGATTTGCCCGGCATGGCTGCCCAAATTTTTGAGCGATTGGCCACGGCCGGGGTGAGCGTTGACATGATTATTCAGTCGCAGCGGTGTCGGCTGGTCGGTGGCCAACCGACCCGTGACATTGCCTTTACCGTGGCCCAAGCGGAGGCGGCGCAGGCCCAATCCGTGGTGGCCAGCGCCGCTGCTGAGCTGGGCTGTGGGGCTGTGGCCGTTAACGGGGCGATCGCCAAAGTGAGCGTTGTCGGGTTAGGCATGATTAATCGCCCTGGCGTCGCCGCCCGTATGTTTGCCGCGCTAGCCCAGCAGCAAATTAACATTCAGATGATTGCCACTTCGGAGATCAAGATTAGCTGCTTGGTCAGCGAGGCCGATGGCCTCAAGGCCCTGAAGGCGGTGCATGGCGCTTTTCAGCTCAATGGCGCCGCTGAGATGGCCGCCTCAGCTTAAGGGCACCGAGATGGGACTGGGTGTTTTACTTCATGTCCTTGTGGAGTGAACGACCGAGAAACTTGGGTTTTTCTGACGGCCTGTAGTTGAACACTGAGAGAGTGTGATATCGTTATTAACCGTGCTTGGAGAATCCTCCGGCACTGAGGGTCGCTAGCTCAGCGGTAGAGCACTCGGCTTTTAACCGATTGGTCCTGGGTTCGAATC
>CALCPB010000830.1 GCA_937897665.1 uncultured Halomicronema sp.
GGGGTGGGGGAGTAGGAGGTAGATAGTGAAGGGTGGGGGGTAGAGAGTAGAGGGTGGGGTCATTCCTCGATCGCGAGGGAAACGCGATCGCCGCCCACTTCTCGCATTTCGCCTAAAAACTGCATCACCTGCTCATAGGACAGCTCGCGATCGGGCAGGAGATATACGATATTGTCTGACTCTTGCGCCAGATACGCTTCCATCTGAGCTTTGAGCGACTCTTTATCAGTCGGGGCATTGTTGACTCGAAAGCCACCGTCAGCCGCCATTTCCACCACAAAGGGCGGATTCGTCACCGTGGGCGGTGGCAGATCTTCCGGCTGGGCAGCGGGCAGCGTCATATCGATCATTTCTTCGCTGCCGAGGGTGAGGGTCACTACGACAAAAAAGGCGAGCACCCCCATCATCACCGTCAGCATGGGGATGAGGTCAACCTGGGGGGGAGGCGTGTCTCTGGCTTCGCGAAACCGCATAGCAAAAGGAAGTCCGCAGTGACGTTAATAGCGTTCGGCAGCGAGCGGGGCCGAGCGGGGTGGTTCAGAGCGGTTGTCAAAGGCTGACAGGGCTGGCTCATACCAAAATTGCCGATAGATCAGCTCCAGTTCGTTCCCCGCTTCCGAAAAATAATCCATCTGCTGACCTTGAAAGGTCACCATCACCCGAAAGACTAGCAGCGCCATAATGGCGACCACCATGCCCGCCGCCGTCGTAATGAGGGCTTCGCCAATCCCCGATGCCGCTGCCGAGGTATCGGTGCCACCGCCGCTGCCGATGTTGAGGTTGTTGAAGGTGGCAATCAAGCCGGTCACTGTCCCTAACAATCCCAGCAGAGGCGCGACGGCGACAATGGTTTCTAACACCTTGTCACCGCGTCGCATTTTGACAAACTCTTTGTCACCTGCGTTCTCTAGCGCCAGGCGAAAGGTTTCGGGCGAGGGATTTTTGAGCCGCAGGGGGGCGAGCAGAAATCGGCCAACGGGGGTGTCATTGGCGCGGGCGGCGATCGCGGCCGCCTCATCGAGGTCTCGTCGAGCGGCATCCAGCACTTCATTCACCACCTGGCTTTCTCGCTTGAGCAGGTTGGTCCAAAACCAGGCCCGCTCAACCCCGGTGGCAATGGTCAGCACCGCGCACCCGAGAATGGGCACCATGACCGGGCCTCCTCTGGCCAAAAAATCAAATACAGTTGTCATAAAATCTGCTCGGATTTAGGCGGAAAACAGTCGATCAAGGCGAGCTTGGTCATGCCCTAGTTTGACACTGCATGATGAAGCCCTGTGGGTCAGGATAGCGAAAGTCTTTGTGTCAAAGATTAATAAATGCCAGTGACGAGTTTAATTCCAGTTTAAGTAGTCGTGCCAGGCGAGCGCGCCACCAACGATGCTCAGTCATCATCGCCAGCAATGCGGGGCCGTTCGACCTCGCGGGTACCGGCGATCCCTTCTCTGCCACTGGAGGATTGCGCCGGGGTGGTTGTCGCTTCCCCCGCTGCCTCATTCGCCGCCGCGCCCGCTCGGGGTGAGCCCGCACTAGTCGTGCCAGCCGGATTGGAAACGGTTGTCGCTGGGGCGATCGCCTCACCCACCTCATACCAGTTTAAATTCCCCTCTGGGTCAATTCTGACCAAGAGATCGGTAATTTGTTCCTGACCGACGATGACGTCGCCCACCACGGCGCACTCGAATTGTTCGCCGGGCTGGTTGAGGCGATACATGTCGCCACAGTTGAGCGCCGCCCGTTTGGAAAACGCCTTGGCAAATTCTTGTTGCAGCGTTTCTTCCACCTTGGCGATGTTCAAAATCACCTGCGAGCTAGGAATATCCCACTCAATGCGGCCCTGACTATCTTGCTGCACCACATTGATGGTGAATTCCCCTTCGGGGCGGAGATAGCCGACACAGCGAAAATAAGCGCCAGATTGCTTATAAACATCGCGCGGACAGCGCACCTCAGCCAGCGACAGCCGCCGACTTTGGCTTTCGACTTCGGACTCAATTTCTTGCTCAATGGCACCGGTATCGAGCCGGTTAAAGCAGCCGGTCAGGGTGAAAAGGCTGCCCGCTAGTAGCGCTATGCGAACACCAGTCCGCCTCTCAGTCCGTTTCATGTTGTCCAATGCTCACGACTTGCAATGCTCACTGTTCGGAAGGGATCGCTGCCCCTTCAGTAAAAACCACCGGGCTAGAATTCATCAAGACGATCGCCAGTTTCCCCCATAATGAATGAAGAACGGCTTTACATTTCTTAAATCATGGCAAGAGATCTGCACGACTTTCTGAATCGCCTCGAAGCGCGGGGGCAGCTCCGACGGGTCAAGGCCTCAGTTGACCCCGATTTAGAAGTGGCTGAAATTGCCAACCGCCTGCTGCTGTCTGGCGGGCCAGCACTGCTGTTTGAAAACGTTAAGGGCTCCGACATGCCCCTTGCCATCAACGTCCTCGGCACGTTGGAGCGCGTGTGCTGGTGCTTTGGTATGGAATCGCCTGAGGAGTTGGAGGCGATCGGCAAAAAGCTGGCGCTACTCTATCAGCCCCGACCGCCTAAGCAGTTTTCGCAAGCGGTTGAAATGGGCAAGGCCCTCTTTGATGTGGTCAAAGCCAAGCCCGATCGCGACCTTCTGCCGCCTTGTCATCAAGTGGTGCTCAAGGGCGATGACGTGGATCTCACGAAGCTGCCGCTGCTGCGGGTGTATTCGGGCGATGCCGGTAAGGTGATCACCCTGGGGTTGATGGTGACGAAAGACCCCGAAAGCAAAATTCCCAACGTGGGGGTTTATCGCCTGCAGCTGCAATCTAAAAATACGGCGACGGTGCAGTGGCTCTCTGTGCGGGGCCCTAGTCGTCACTTGCGCAAAGCGGCGGAGCGCGGTGAAAAGCTCGAAGTCGCCCTCGCGATCGGCGTTGATCCGCTGCTGATTCTCGCGGCGGCCACGCCCCTGCCGATTGATTTGTCGGAATGGCTATTTGCCGGACTCTACAGCGGCAAAGGGGTGAATCTGGCCAAGTGCAAAACCGTCAATTTGGAAGTGCCCGCCCTGTCAGAACTCGTCCTAGCGGGCACGATCACCCCAGGGGAAACGGATATTGATGGCCCAGCGGGCGATCACATCGGCTATTACGGCCCGCAGCGAGATAGTGCCCCGCTGATCCGGTTTCACTGCATGACCCATCGCAAAAATCCGATTTACATGACGGCGTTTAGCGGGCGACCGCCCAAAGAAGATGCCATGATGGCCCTGGCCTTGAACCGTATCTACACGCCGATTCTGCGTTTGCAGGTGCCCGAGATTCAAGATTTTTTCTTGCCGATGGAAGGGCTGAGCTACAAGGCCGCCGTGGTGGCGATCGACAAAAGCTATCCGGGGCAGGCGCGACGAGCTGCCTTTGCCTTTTGGACGGCGCTGCCCCAGTTCACCTACACCAAATTCGTCATCGTGGTGGACAAATCCATCAACATTCGCGATCCGCGTCAGGTGATGTGGGCCGTGACGTCGAAGGTCGATCCGGCGCGAGACGTGTTCATCTTGCCCGAGAATCCCTTTGATCGCCTCGATTTTGCCACCGAGAAACCGGGGCTCGGCAGCCGCATGGGCATTGATGCCACCACTAAGGTCTATCCCGAAACCGATCGCCCCTGGAGCGATGAACTCGTCCCCGATCCGGATACCGCCGCCCAGGTTGATCGGCGGTGGGCGGAATATGGCCTCGATGACCTGAATTTGCTCGACGTCGATCCCAATTTGTTTGGCTATGACATTCGGTAGAGATTTGGCAATCCCCCACCCCGACCGTCGGAACGCTGTGTTGTTTAACTCCCTGAATTCAACGCGGCTTACGGCGTGACGGGGCTGGGGCGATCGCCAAAAGCCACTCCTCTAAAAATTTAGGGGAGCGGCTAGCGCGGCTATATGTGTACTCGTCTGAACGAGTGATGCGTGAATTACGCCTGTGATAAGGCCTGCGCGTGCTTGCCTAAAATGTTGGCTAAATCAGGCACCGCCTCTTCTACATCGCTTTTGATAGATTTGCGAAGTTTTTTGTAAACGCCGACTACCGCCCCAGACGAATTTTGGATGCGCTGATCGGTTACGCTGAGCAGAATTTCTGCCGTGCGCGATTGGTTTTGCCTCAGGTATTGCACCGGATCACCCGACCCGAGGCCCTCGTACCACATTGGTTCCAGAGCTTTCAGCGCCTCCGGCAAAACCCGACCGATCGCCCCGCGCAGGTAAGTTGGACCCACGCCCTTGATGACTCGGTAAGCCGTCTTCAGGGCCATGCCTGACATGCCGCGTTTGTTCGCGACCTGCTCATCGATCAGATGAGTACAGTCGTCCACCATGCTGGCTTTGGTTGCGGGATCTTGAGCGATTGTGCTGAGTCCCATCATGATCTCCCCTGTAGCTCACGGTTGTCTCTCGATTGTTCACACATTTGAGATAAAATCAACGGCTAATTTTGAATGTTCGAGATTGCTTTATGAAGCTGTATTTTTCCTAAGTAGTTCCTCTGCATGGGGAACCCGTTTGTCTAAATTTGTGGCAAGTGCCGGATCGCTGGTCTCATTCGGCGATCGCCGCTTCTTGCATCACGATTCGCCCGGCGTCGGCATCCATCGTCACTTCGGTGCCCAGGGGGAGGGTGAGAATCGGTTCCAGATGACCAATTGCGGCATTGGCCCAGGCCGGGATGCCGAGGGGGGCAATGTGGTCTTGCAGCACTGCCTCTAACGTCAGACCGCCGTATCCTCCTGAAGGGCCACAGTTGGTGCACTGCCCAAACACGAATCCGGCCAGCCCCTCTAACACGCCTGCCAGCTTGAGATGCGTCAACATGCGATCAATCCGGTAAATTGGCTCGCCCACATCTTCGACAAACAAAATAGCGCCGGTGAGGTCGGGCAGATAAGGCGAGCCGACCAGCCCTGTTAACACTGATAAATTGCCGCCCAAGAGGCGGCCGCGAGCTTGTCCTGAGGTCACCGTTTGCACCCGCAGGCGAGTCTGCATCAGCCGATCACGATCGTCGGCCACGGGTTGATTTTCAAAGGTCAACCTTTGCCCCTCAAACAGCACCTGACGGAAGGGCACCACCTGATCGGGACGCCACGCCGTCAGCCCGTTGGGGCCATGAAAGGTGACCAACCCCGTTTGCGCCGTGATGCCCAGCAATAGAGCGGTGAGGTCGCTAAAGCCCACGATGATTTTGGGATTTTGACGAATCACGTCGTAATCAAGATAGGGCAAGATGCGAGCGCTGCCCCAGTCGCCGCGGATCGGCAGCAGGGCAGCGATGTCAGGGTCGGCAAAGAACTGGTTAATGTCATCAGCCCGATCGCGATCGCGACCGGCCAGATAGCCATACTGCGCCAGCACATGGGGCGCGGGGCGCGGTATCAAGCCCAGGCCACGCACGGCATCCATCACGATGTCTAAATCGGTAGATTCGAAAGTGGCCCCCGCCGGACTGATGATGCCGACAGGATCGCCGGGTTTGAGACGCGGCGGTTTCACCATCTTCGGCGCGGCGAGCTGAGCGTGGGCCGTTGAGGCGACTGGCAGCAAGGCTGCGATCGCGCCCAGGCCCAGCATCATCTGCCGACGGGTGGGCTGTGGTTTTTTCATATCGGTGCGGGGGTTCGGCAAGGGGGCAAAGACCGCCGGTGACGGCCTGAACGGATGAAGGTTTCCTGGCTGCGGCTAAGCACTGTCACCCTGTCACTTTTAGGGATCAGGCGCAAGTCAGACGGTCGTTGCAGAAGCCATCTGGGTAGCGACGAGAGCGGTTATCGAGGCCCGTTGCCCATCGCCCCCCGGTTCAACGAGAGTCCTCATGCAACCAGGCCATCAAGGAACATCGTTCACCGTCCTAACCGGTCTCGTTCTACCAGGTCTCGTTTGAGGCGGTCACAAGCGGTGATGAAGCCCCGATGACCTTTCGGGCGATCGACTCAAAAAGGGGAAACTTAATGATCCCTTGGGGGTTTTTATCGTTTAGAAGCCTTTATGGGTAGCTCGCTACTTTTAGCAACGACCACATTCAGAAATGGAAGAAAAGCCTAAAGATGATGGGCAATTCTCAAATTGTGGGGATCAATGGAGTTGGACTTGTCTCCGATGGGCTATTTCGCTTAATTGTGATGACTCTAAACTTGGGCGATCCCCACCTTGGTTATTGTTGGCTTTATCACCCCCACGACCAGAATTATGAGGCAAGATAAATAAGGGTGTGTCGCGCGATTGCTGGGCACACTTTTTTAAGCCCCAGGCTGTCTGTCAGTTTCTATCGGGATCACTGCCACTCAGCTTTGCGAGCAGCTTTTTTCCCGCTCTGTGAGCGTCCTCTTTTTAAGAGAGAGTCAGCAGGATCATCATAAAAAGCATCAGAATTCAACCAAAATTTAGGATTTAGTCATGACAACAGCCAATTTAACCTCGGCGCACGAAAGTGCCTCCGCTCAGTTCTCGAAAGCGAGCGCTCAAACTCAAATAGTAGTCTTGCACTACTTGGCACAAAAGATTCGTCGAGCGTCTAAGTCTGCTACGCCGGGTGCTTTCTTTTCTCAGAAGGTGCAGACCGTTTTAAAGCAGATTCAGCAAATGCCTAAGGGCGATCGCCATGAAGCCCTGCAAGAAATCTTACGCGGTTCACCGACTCGGCTCACAGAGGTCTACGGTGAGCTTGATACCAACATGCGCATGGCTTTTTGGTATCGCTTGGCGAATGCCCAGCCGGATGAAGTACTGCTTTGTCAGTCAGCGTTGGATACCTGGAGCCAAGAGCAACATGCTTTGTTGGTCGACTTGTCAAATCGCGAATCCAATGAACTGGTGAGCTTCTTACGGGAGGCGGTCGCAACTGAGGCCACGTCGATATAGCTGATTGAGTTCTTTTGAAATGCATAAGCAATCTGATTAAAGAGGGTTAGCCGTTACGGCTAACCCTTTTTTGATGCAATGACCGTCGTTACAGGGCGATCGCCCTCATAGTGACCCTTTCAGCAACGCCTGAAACAGTCATTCTTAAATGAAGCAGGTCTATTTCGCCCTCAAAGCTGGTTGTTATGGGGATCCCAATATGGCTATATTTCACTGACTCGCTTTTCTAGAAAACAGTTGATGATCCTGAGATGCCCAACGGCCTGGGTCATTGGTGCGATCAAGTGACCCAGGGCCGTGTGGCCCGTGGTATCTGCTATATGCTCATATTAGGCAACTCGTATCGGCTGGCCCGCTTAGAACTTACCCGAATTACCCCACTGGGCGCGTGGCAAGATCGGTTCGCTAGCTTCCCAATGTTCGACGATAAGGCCATTTGCCAGGCGATAGAGATCAAAGGTGGCGTAGTCCTGAGTATCCTGGTGTGTTTTGCAGTAGGTCACAACGAAGTCACCTTCGCCGATCAGGCTGAACAGCATCTCGCATCGCCCCGCCGCCCCAGATTCGAGGGCCGTGCTCAGCGCTTCGCGGCCATTGGCCAGGCTTGGTGAGCGCTGAATCAGGTCAGCGGCCACAAACTTATCAATGAAATCAAAACGACCTTCGGTCAGTACCAGCTTGGTGTACTCCTTGACGATCGCTTTGTTGGCATCGGTGAGATCGAGGTCTGTGGGCTCGGTGGGGCCTTGGACCATATCCTCGCCCGAAGCAGTGTCTTCAACATAGGCCGAGATCACGTCCCAATGCTCGATGATGCGATCGTTGGCGTCGGTATCGAACATGTCCATCGTCACCCATTTCGCCTCACCACCGTTGAGCGATTGAAAAGCGTGACAGAAGACGTATGGCCCATCTGCGATCGAGCGAATGACACGGATATCTCGATCCGGCGTGCGTTCAAGAAACGGCACGAAGAAATCCAGAAAGCCCTGCTTGCCATTGGCTACACCAGTGGAGTGCTGGGTATAGCGTTGGCCTGTGTATTTGTTGAGTGCCTCCAGCGGGTTACCGTCACGGATGCCTTCCATGTAGAGTCCCAGGGCGTTGTCTTTTTTTGCGCTCATATCTTCAAACTCCATGTTCGCCATAGTTTGACATAACGTATCCCAGAAAATCGTGTGGAATAACAGAGGAAATCCTCTTAATACTTTTCCGAGATGCCCTAGCCAATTGGTGGGAAAAGTTGCTGCAGAATCTATAATCTGAGCCACGTTGACAAAGTACATGAATACTTAATGATGACGAACATATCTCTGCTGCCTAACTGTTATTTAGAGGGGATCTCGCTATCTAAAATAACGAAGTCAAACCTCATGAAAACGCCTGTACTATGAGGCTTTCGAGCAGCTAATGCTTAAAATCACCGAACCGCAGCGAACGATTCTCAATTGTCAAACTGTCCAGTGCCGTATGCAACGCCTTGTTATTTGGCAATTGTGCAACGGTTGAATAGACCTGATTATTCGTTTAGTTCAGGTATTGGTGAAGGTAGAAATGCGGTCATTGTGCCACCACAAACGATGCAACGGTAGCGAACAAGATTATCCAATTCTGGAACGATGCAGAGATACTCAAATTCGCCGTCTTTTCTATCGGCGTCACATTTTGGGTAAAACACTGCGTTTGTTTAGTACAGTGGATTATCCAATCCCAGCAGTTGCGGCCAATTATGGTGGAGGTATCCAACCAATTCATCGCCGTCATTGTACAGCTCAAAACGATGGCGGATGTCCTCAGCAGTAAGCGCAGCCGAAACGCGACGTGAATCATCAAGCATCCTTGCGAGCGTATCCGCATCGGCGTCGAAGCATGGGGCACCGAAATCGCCACCATATTCCTGCATAACGAAATGCTCGCAGTTGTTGATGCGTATTGAGTACATGCCGACAGTTACGTTCAGCCCTGCAGCACGAAGCAGCGATGCCATTTCGG
>CALCPB010000831.1 GCA_937897665.1 uncultured Halomicronema sp.
CAGGTGCGGGAAATTTTTGCGCGCTATACCGACCTGATCGATCCCCTGTCACTGGATGAGGCTTATCTCGACGTGACCGAAAATCGGGGCGGTGAGCGCGCGGCGATCGCGATCGCCCAGGCGATTCGCCAAGCCATTCGTGACGAAACCCAGCTCACGGCTTCGGCTGGGGTTTCGATCAACAAATTTCTCGCCAAGATTGCCTCTGATCTCGACAAACCCGACGGCCTCTACGTGATTCGACCAGAGCAAGCCGCTGCGTTTATTGAAGCTTTGCCCATCGATAAGTTTCACGGCATTGGTCGCGTCACTGCCAACAAAATGCATGAGCTAGGCATCGCGACTGGGGCTGATTTAAAACAGTGGTCAGAAGCCGACTTAGTCAGACAGTTTGGCAAAGTGGGACGGTTTTATTATCGGGCGGCGCGCGGCCAGGACGATCGCCCCGTTAATCCCAACCGGATTCGGAAATCGGTCGGAGCAGAAAATTCGTTTTCCCCCGATTTGGCCACTCTGCCAGAAATGGAAGCGGCCCTTACTAAAGTGGCGCAGCGGGTGGCGCAGCGCGTGCAGGATCAGCGGCGCGGCGGCTGCACGCTGACACTCAAAATTAAATACAGCAGCTATCAGCAAGTCACGCGCAACTACACGCAGACTGAGCCCATTCGTGATTTTGAGGCGATCGCGCGGCTGGGCCAGGCTCTGCTGCATCAGCATCTCAATCGCGACCAAAAGGTGCGGCTGTTGGGACTGGCGCTTTCTAATCTAGAACCGCTGCCCTCTGAGGTGGAGTTTACTCAGCTGGTGTTGGATTTGGATTTGCGGGATTGAGCGGGAGTGCGAAATTCGGAGTGCGGAATTCGGCGTTGGGCATTCCGAGGTTAGAACAGTTTTGTGGAATTCGGTAAAACCACTCATACTCTTGAGCTTTAGCGATTAATATCTGGCGGAATCCTCGATTTTTGCCGCCACCAGTGCCCGCAGCTCTCGCAGCTCAAAAGATGATGCGGACAACCAAGCCGTTCCGAATCATGCATCAGGACTGAAGGGGCAGCCGTGGTGTCAGAAAACTTTCGGTTCCGTTTTTGGAAAACTGCTGTACCCTTTAGCCGATAAGGGCTCTCTGCCAGCCAGCGCGATTAGGCCAACGGCTGGGAAGGTTCAGCAGCAGGTGACGGAGATGAAGTGGTTAAAGACTAGCCTCGGGATCAGCAGTCTGGTGGTCTCAACAACAGTTTTGGTGGGTGGGGCGAGCGTTGGGCCAACCGGCATGACACCCAACACATCGCCAGGGGCCGCGATCGCCGATTTAGGCTCCCTGAGGACATCCAGCGCTGCAGCGGAGTCACTGATTAGCCAGCGACTCACCACCGACTATCGCGTTCCGGCGCTGCAAAAAGATTTTACCGGCAGCCTCTGGCTCGCCACCTGGCAAGGACAAATCGCTCGCATCAATGCTGAAACTGGCGAAGTGCAAGCCCGGCTGACCATGCCTGACAAAACGATTGGCGCGCTGACTCAAGACCGGGTCGGACGCATCTGGGCTGGAACTTACTCCGGGCTGGTACGCGTTGACCCACGTACGAATCAAGTCACCGCTCAAAATTTATCGCTGCCCTCTAACCGAGTGCTGTCTTTACAGATCGATACCCGAGGATTTTTATGGGTGGGCACTGATCAGGGACTGGCCATGGTCAGCCCCGACCAGGGGCAGTTGATGACGACGATGCAAGAGCTCTCGGGCACCAGCGCTAACGTGATGACGCTAGACGATGACGGCCACCTTTGGGTGGGCACGCTAAACGGCTTGACCCAAGTCGACACCGCGCGTGCAGCAGAAATTCGAGTCGTGCGCGACATCCCCGGCGGTATGGTGCAGGCGTTAGCCCGCGATGCTCAAGGCGCGCTGTGGGTGGGCACGCCCGAAGGCTTGTTTGTGGTCACCCCCGAAGACGGCAGTCTGATTCGACAAGTCACCGCCATGCTGGGGCAAAACGTGTTGTCACTGGCGTTTGATAACAATCAAGCGCTGTGGATTGGCACCGATGCTGCACTCAGTACGATGAATCCCTACAATGGCGAGATCTTTGGGCAAGTGTTGGGTCTGCCTGGACGACAAACCCTGGCAATTTCTCCCGATACGGGCAATAAGGTGTGGATTGGCACCAGCGAAGGGTTGGGCTGGGTCAGCACGACAACGGGACGCGCTTTACCTCACGGAGCCTTTGTGAATCCTGACTCGCTGTGAAATTAAGTAGATAGCGTTCGTCACTGGCTCGTTACCCTGGCTGTTATGCAACTAGTTGAGCTTGGCGCGAATAAGGCTAACGCCTAGGATACTCCCAGAGGTGCATCCCATGCCTGGTCTCGCTCCCGCCCCGCTGTGCCTAGCCGACCAAGAACTAGCAAGACCTTCACACACTGATCAATCGCCATAGTACAACGCAGCAAATTGCCCTAAAGGGTCGCATCATCTTGCTCGCCGACGAAGGCAAAAATCATCGAGAGATTGCCCGAGCGCTTAGCCGATGCTACTCGCCCCGCATGAAGATATTGATGAAATCTTCTCGGTTTTCAGAGAACGAAAGGGGCATGCTAGGTAAAGTCGAGTCTTGCATTAAGGCGTTGGTTGAACTCTAGGAGCCCCATTATGAGTCAGTCCACTGGTAGTGCCAAGCCCTGCGCTTGTCGCCAGATTACCGGTTGTCAAGCACAAGCAGCAGGACGACTCTTTCTCTGGTTCCCAGTGCCTCACACCCTAGCCAAAGGTATTGCTTACCTAAAGCAGAAAAAGCTTGAGTATCAACTGATGCAAGAGCGCTCAGGGTTAAGTGTCATGTGTCAATCTGGACAAGCTCAAGACATCGCTCGCGGCATTGCTCACTTGCTGGCACCGATGGAAATCAGCGAAACCCGAGTTCTCTTTAATAGAGGTAAGGCACAACCTCAGTTGCACGACTTTAGCGATATCACGTCACTACAGCGCTTTCTTAAACTGAGTGAGTCTGATTGGCTCGTTAATATGCTGGCGGAAGAACGGTTTGTAAATCACTTCCAGCCGATTGTTTCGATGCAAGATACGACTCAGATTTATGGCTATGAATCGCTGATTCGAGGCGTGGATGAACAAGGCAATTTGGTGATGCCTGGATCTATCCTGACAGCCGCCACAGAGGCCGGACTGCTCGCACAGCTCGATCGAATTGCTCGCCTCAGGGCGATCGCCCAAGCCAGTCAGCATCAATTGATGGGACGCCTATTTATTAACTTCACTCCGACCGCACTTTATGATCCGGTATCTTGCCTGCGAAGTACTGTCGAAGCCATTGATGCAGTAGGCATTTCCCATGACCAGGTTGTATTTGAGGTCGTGGAGTCAGATCATCCTCAAGACGTTGGCCACCTCAAAACTGTCTTGAAGTTTTATCGAGAGGCCGGTTTTTTAGTCGCCCTAGATGATTTGGGAGCAGGATATTCGAGTTTGAATTTATTGCATCAGTTGCGTCCAGACTTCATTAAGTTGGATATGGAGATGATTCGAGATGTGCATCGCGATCTGTATAAGGCTTCGATTACCGAGAAACTGTTAGAAATTGCCCAAAAACTGAATATTCAAACCGTTGCTGAGGGGATTGAGTGCGTCGAAGAGTTGGCTTGGTTGCGCGATCGCGGAGCGACTTTGGCACAGGGCTATTTGATCGCCAAACCTAGTGCTGAGCCCGTGACCACCACACCCGCTTTTGCGCTCAACCCGCCTATCATCAACCTGACTGAGCCGACCAAGGCCCAGCCAGGAGTTCATCATCAAAGCGAATCTGAACGCATTATTGCCGCTGTAAACCAACGGATTCAGGAATCCCTAGAACTGGATGAAATTTTACAAACCACAGCAGATGAAGTTCGGCAGCTTTTCAATGCCGACAGGGTGGTGATTTATCAGTTCGAAGACGACTGGAGTGGGCGGGTGGCGGTCGAGTCCTTAGCCGCAGGCTGTACATCGATTCTAGATTTCCACGCTAGGGATACCTGCTTTCAATCGACCCATGCCACGTACTATCAAGAAGGGAATAGTCGCGCAATCGCCGATATGGAAGTTGCCGAGCTATCACCTTGCTATGTTGAGCTTTTGCGGAGTTTGCAAATCCGGGCCAGCTTAATTGTCCCGATATTGCATCAAGACAATCTCTGGGGCTTATTGATTGCTCATCAATGTTATGAGGCCAGGCAGTGGCAGCAATCTGAGATCAATTTATTTAACCAACTTGCCGGCCAAGCCGCGATCGCGATTCACCAATCGGAACTTTATCAACAACTCCGCCAAGCCAATCAGGAGCTGCAGCGACTGGCAACCTCAGATGGTTTGACCCAAGTTGCGAACCGACGCTGCTTCGATGAAACATTGGCCTCAGAGTGGCAAAGCGCCGCCCAAGAGCAGACTCCACTATCGTTAATCTTGTGTGACATTGATTGCTTTAAGCTCTACAACGACACCCGCGGTCATCTAGCAGGGGATGATGTTTTGAAAACAGTCGCCCAAACTATTGAACAAACCGTCGAAGGCCCTGCCCACTTGGTCGCTCGCTATGGCGGAGAAGAGTTTGCGGTGATTTTACCCAATCTTGACGCGGCCGGAGCGAGCGCTATGGCTGACCAAATTCAAAGCAACATCAACGCCCTAAAAATTTCTCATCCCAATTCACCCGTTAGTGCCTTTGTCACCCTGAGTCTCGGGATCGCAACCGTGACTCCACAGCCGCACTCTGCCCCCGCAGGTTTAATTGCTGACGCCGATCAAGGGCTTTATCAAGCCAAGGCCAAGGGGAGAAGCTGCACTGTGCTGCACAATAGCGAAACGTTTATCACAGCGGATACTCCTTGAGTTGCACATCTCTCAATCATGCAACGCCAACAGGCAATGCCGTATTTAAGTGGTTTCACGATCGCGATATCAGCCACAACCTATACCGCGATCGCTCCTCAACATTTTGGGTGGATGACTGGTCTAATCAGACCAGCATTCCCGCCATGCTAATCATCAGCATGACGATGGAAAAGATGCTCATGGAAGCGGCAAAGGCGTTTTTGCGAGAGCGTACGCTTTTGCGGGCGGCCAAGGCCACTAGCGCCACGATACTTGAGAGAAACACTTTAGAGAAAAGCGGTTGGCCGGGCATCAGTAAGCAAAGACATAACAACACAAGGTGAGAGGCGATCGCCCACACAATTACTTCAAATCTTTGCCAATACAGTTCTTGTGCGGCCTCAGGAGCCAAATCAAAAGGTAAAGGGCGGCGGGCTTGCCAGTGACGCAGGCCATCGGTCAGCAAAAACCAGGCGGCGGTACTGATCAATGCCCAAAAGGGCAGCCATTCCAGCATTTCTTTTTCTAAAGAGCTTTGAGTCACCGGCCAGATGCCCACCACGAGGGCATGCATTAACACCCCAGCGCCAGCGGTCATTAATAAGAAAGTGAGGTCGCAGGCAATGGTTAGTGTTAAGGCGGGCCGAGTCGGTGATTGAGGTTGGTGGTTCTGAACGATAGGAACTGGGGCGGTCGAAAGTACGGGTTTAGGGGGCGTAGACAGTACTCGCATGGTATTTGATTCTTAAGAGCAGCTTGTTGCAATACAGAAAGGTGGTGATGGCTTGCCCTGTGGCCGCGCTTGACTCGTGAACTGAGGACGGGTCACGCCCCTAATGAGAAGTCTTAGGAGTTCGGAAGATTCCGCAGTCAACCGTCGGCTGTCTCTAAACTATTCAAGATTGACGAGAGAGCTCCGTGTATGAGCCAGGGGTTTATCAATTCTTCGTGCGATCGCTGGGGGCCTGGATGAGCGTCTTGATCGAGAGATCTCACCGGAGATCGTCGATATCAGTCGAATTTTCGAGAACGCTTTGGCAGTGACCAAGTCAAATACCGAGGGGCGATCGCCCCTCGGTATTTGCTGAAGCTTCATACTTCACTCAAAGCAGGTCGTCTCATGGATACGGGATGTAACGTAAGATGCTGTTATTTTGCGGCTAGAGAATGATTCCAGATCTCAACAATCTGAGGATGGTAGAAGTCTCACCTATCTCCTCAAATTTGAGCAGATAGGTGAGCAAGACTCTTGCCAGCGGTTTAAGGAAGAGTTTCCTTCATCACAAGTCAGGGGATGGGGGAACAGGCGGGAGCAGAATCTGTAGGTGTCTCGCGATTCGTGCTACGGATAACTAGGGTTGTAGAAGGTTGGCTAGGGTAGATTGGGTACCTGCTTCATAGAGTTGGTAGAGGTGCGCCGTGACCGATTCGACGAAGCGCGGTGACTGACGCAAACTGCCAAAAATCTCCGTCAGCGCTAGCAACGGAGTTGGATCGGCTCCGCCAGCTTGTGCGCGTTCTGTCAGAAGATCAGCCATGGGGTCGTCCAAGGGCAGCCCATGACCCTGATCATCCTGGCCGTTAAGGTAACGGAACCAAGCAGCGACAGTGAAACTTAAGTAGGCGATCGCGCCGTTCTGACTAAGCTGATCCTGCAGAGAGCCCAGCATCCACTTGGGCAGCTTGGCGGAACTGTTGAGACAAAGGCGAGACAGCTGATCGCGAATCTTGGGGTTCGAAAACCGCACGATCAGGGTTCGTTTATACTGGCTCACGTCAATGCCAGGAACCGGTTTTAGGGTGGGGGTGACTTCATACATCAGCCGCTCTACTGCCTGGCGAATCTGGACGTCGGCCATCGCTTCGAGGATGTAGGTGTAGCCCTTGAGCGACCCGAGGTAGCCAATGAGCAGGTGACTAGTGTTGAGCAGCCGCAGCTTCATGATCTCGTAGGGATGCACATCGTCGGTCATCTGCACGCCGACGCGTTCCCAGTTGGGGCGACCATTGCAGAAGCGATCTTCCACCACCCACTGCAGAAAAGGTTCTGCGACCACGGGCCAGCCATCATCAAGGCCAAACTGATCGGCCACCATTTGCCGATCGCTGGGGGTAGTGGCAGGGGTAATCCGGTCCACCATACAGTTAGGAAAAGCGACGTGCTCGGCAATCCAATCCCCCAAGTCGGGATTTTGCAGGCGGGCAAAGGTGGTTAGCATTTTGCGAGCGATCGTACCGTTGCCTTGAATATTGTCGCAGGAGAGCACGGTGAAGGGGGCGATGCCCTGTTTTCGCCGTCGCTCCAGCGCCGCTGTCAGGAAGCCGTAGACTCCGTAGGGGGCGTCAGGATTCTGTAGATCGTGCTGAATAGTCGGATGGTGGGTGTCAAATTCGCCGCTGCCCTCAATGACGTAGTAGCCGCCTTCCGTGATCGTGAGTGTAACGATGCGACAGGTTGGGTCTGCCAGAGTGGCGATGACGGCTGGGCGATCTTCGGGAGCATACAAATACTGAGTAATAGCGCCAACTACCCGAGCCGTATCGCCACTGGGAGATCGCTCCACCAGCGTATACAAACAATCCTGCTCAGCTAACACGTCACGCATTTTGCGGTCAAATTCCAGCAGACCGACGCCACAGATGCCCCAGTTGCTACCGGGATGCTGCTCCAGGTAGTTGTCTAGGTAAAGCGCCTGATGCGCCCGATGAAAGCCCCCGACGCCAATGTGAACAATGCCAGGGGTGACGGCGCGGCGCTCGTACTGGGGCAACCGTACCTGGGCGGTTAGCTGACTGAGCGATCGCTCATTTAACGGGATGCTAGAGGTCGTGGGGACGTTGCTGCTGGACGGCGTCAGGTTGCTCATTAAATCGCTCAAGGGGTGCAGAAGGGTGTTCTAGAGTCAGGCGATGGCGCTCAGCTTTGGGAATGACGAGACCGGCACGATCAAATAGGTGGCAGAGAGTGCCATCGATGTGGATCGGGACGTGGTCGTGCACCTTGGCGCGGCTGTCGCCATCGGCTTGCACGATGAAAGTATCGCCCCCAGCAATTTTGACGTAGAGGTAGGTGGCACCCCCCAGTCGTTCCACTACCAGCACTTCGCCAAGGAGCGTGGGAATGTCGGCGTCAATCCGCAAATGTTCGGGCCGAATGCCCAGGGTGGCGCGATCGCCGACCTTTAGCGTCTTCGGCTGCACGGGAACGGTGACCGTCGCCTCCCCCGGTAGGCGCACCGCCGTAGCCGAATCTTGCACGCCGGTCGTTGTCACGGGCAGAAAGTTCATCTTCGGTGAGCCAATGAAGCCCGCCACAAACAGATTGCGGGGATGATGATACAGCTCTAGGGGGGAGCCGACTTGCTCCACCACGCCGCCCTGCAACACCACAATCTTGTCCGCCAGAGTCATCGCCTCCACCTGGTCGTGGGTGACATAAATCATCGTGGACTGGAGACTTTCGTGGAGCCCCGCTAGCTCTAGCCGCATCTTCACCCGCAGGGCCGCGTCCAGGTTAGACAGCGGCTCATCAAACAAAAAGACCTTAGGATTGCGCACCAGTGCCCGACCGATCGCCACCCGCTGCCGCTGACCACCCGAAAGAGCCTTGGGTTTGCGATCGAGCAGTGGCGCCAGTTGTAAAATTTTGCCGACTTCCTTGGCGCGCTCATAGCGCTGGGCTTTGGACACCCCGGCCAAACGCAGGCTAAAGGCCATGTTTTCGGCCACGGTCATATGGGGATAGAGGGCATAGGTCTGGAACACCATAGCCAGTCCTCGCTTATCAGGGGACACTTCGTTCATGCGTTCACCATCCACCAGCAGCTCGCCAGCGGTAATGTCTTCTAGCCCCGCGATCATGCGCAGCAGGGTCGATTTGCCGCCGCCCGACGGGCCTGCGAAGAGCGCCAGCGGGCCGCCGATGATGCGGCCTTTCCAAGAGCCGAAAACGGTGTCTCGGGCGAGCGTCCATGCGCAGAGTTCTTCAAGTTCGGCGCG
>CALCPB010000832.1 GCA_937897665.1 uncultured Halomicronema sp.
CCGTGCCAGCCCATCCGCAGCGTAAATCCGAATTCACAGTACAAGCACTGCAGCCTCACTCCCCTATGGCTGGGTGAGCAACTGGCAGGCGTGTATTTAGTGCTGAGTGACATCACGGCCCACAAACACACCAACGACCTACTGCAAACCGAGACTAATTTTTTCCGCGATTCCCTAGAGGCGGCCACCGTGGGCATTTGGGACTGGCATTTTCTCAACCAAGAAATGATGTGGTCATCGCCCCAAGAGCAGCTATTTGGGTTGAAACCGGGCGGTTTTGACGGCAAGCCAGACACTTATTTAGCGTTGGTCCATGCGGCCGATCGCGCCGATCTCCACACCGCGATCGATCAGGCCATGCAGCCACAAAATCATTTCGCCGCCCAGTTTCGGGTCACTTTGGCTGACCAATCGGTGCGCTGGCTCAGTCAACGGGGGCAGGTCGTGCGCAATGCCAAGGGGCAAATCATTCGCATGGCCGGGGTGACGTTTGACATCACCGTGCAAAAAGAAGCTGAAGAAAAGCTGATCGAACAGGCGAAACGCGATCACCTGGTGGCAAAAATTTCTCAGGAGATCAATCGCTCTACCGATCTCAACGAGGTCTTGCCACAGGTGGTGCAAGATATTCGCTGTCTTTTGCAGGTTGACCGACTCAGCATCATTGATTTGCTGCAGCCAAAGATGGCGGGTAAAGTCACTTTCGAAGCTCACACAGCGGGCACTGAATCAATGCTGACTTGGGAGATGCGCCACCCTTGGGCGATGAAAGAGGCCTACCTGCAAAAATATCAGCAAGGGCATCCGATCGCAGTTTGCAATGTGAATGAACAGTCGTTCAGCGAGGAAGAACTCGAGTTCTTAGGCTTTTTTCAAATCACCGCTGAATTGACGGTGCCTCTGTTAGAAGACAAAAAGCTCTGGGGCTTGCTGTCAGCCCAATCAAAACAGCCTAGGACATGGCAGCCCGAGGAACGCCGATTGTTAGAAACCCTAGGTCGCTTGGTGAGTACGGCTGTGCAGCGCGATCGGCTGCATCATAGCCTGACTCAGGCTAACCAAAAACTTCAGCGCTTTGCCTATCTCGATGGCTTGACTCAGGTGGCCAATCGACGACGATTTGAACAGTTTCTCAATCACGAATGGCGGCGGTTGATGCGAGAGAAATCAACGCTGGCGCTGATCATGGTGGATATTGACCATTTCAAAGCTTTTAACGATATTTATGGGCACCAAGCGGGAGACGAATGTCTGCGCCGAGTAGCCGCCATTTTGCGCACGACGGTGCAGCGTCCAGCCGATATGGTGGCTCGCTATGGTGGCGAAGAGTTCGTCGTCGTGTTGCCCAATACGGGCGTTGAAGGAGCGGAAACCGTAGCCGAAAAAATCCGCGCCCACATGCACGAACAAAAAATTCCCCATCGCGGCTCACAAGTGTGCCCGTTTGTCACGATGAGTCTTGGCGTCGCCGTGATGTCCCCTCATCCGCTCAAAGCCCCAGAAGACTTGATTAAAATCGCCGATAAAGCGCTCAATCAGGCAAAGGAAACCGGTCGCGCTC
>CALCPB010000833.1 GCA_937897665.1 uncultured Halomicronema sp.
GTGTAGGCCCAGATTTGTTAGGCGGTGGCTTCGTCGCCAGCGATGACGGGCAGCATGGGTACGCCCACCTTGGCATAGTCATCTTGAATCACCAAGGCCAGCGCCCAAAAGTGCGGCGGCGTCCAGATAAAGACGATGGCAAAAAACAACCAGGCGGCCAAACTGAGTTCGCCAGTCACAGCGGCCCAGCCCACTAGGGGCGGAATCGCGCCCGCAGCCCCGCCAATGACGATATTTTGGGTGGATGACCGCTTGAGCCAGTGAGTGTAAACGCCGACGTAAATCGCAATGCCGACCATCTCTAGAGCGGCGCTGAGGACATTGCCCACGATGGCTTGAAGAGAAAAGGCTGCGATCGCCAGCGCGGCGGCAAAGATTAACGCATCGCGCAGCTGAATGCGGCCCGACGGAATTGGCCGATGCCGCGTGCGCTCCATATCAAAGTCGATGTCGCGGTCATAAATGCAGTTGATCGATTGGGCTGAAGCGGCCGCCAGTGCCCCAGTCAGCAGCGTCACTAATAGCAGCAGTGGATCCACAGTGCCGTGGGCGGCTACCAGCATGCTCGCGGCAGTTTCAATCAGTAAGAGGGGGATAATTCTGGGTTTTGTCAGCTGCCAATAGCTCCGGCAAACTTGCCAAAAGGTCTCATGGTGAGGTGTTGGACTTTGCCAGGTGGGAGAAGTCTGCATTTGCAGGTAAATCCTTATTGAAATTAATCTCGGGAAAAGTTGCCGACCGTCGTTGCTCTACGACAGCGTTTGTGACGGTTTGAGGGAAATCGGAGTGGAAAAACTTTGGGTGCGATCGCGCCAGGCGAGTACGGTGAAGGCCACCAGGGCGGCGGTCAGGGTGGCACCAATGGTGTGGTGCGTGACTGTGAGCGGCTCCACCTGCAGATGCATTTGCAGCGTGGCAATACCTAACACAATCTGCAGAGACAGCAGCGTGCCGATGACCACCGTCAGTCGTCGCAGCCAGGGATGCAAGGCGGGCGTCCGCCAGGAAACAAGCAGGAGCGTAAAGATGGCGATGGTGGGCGGCACTACCCCGATCAAGTGGCTGTCCATAACTTGACACAGCTGTGACAGCCCCAGGCATTGGTGGGCAGCCCAGCGCGAGCCTACTAATGCGCCCAACAAGCACTGCAGATAGACCAACACCGCCGATATCAGCCCGATGCTGTGCAGATTGCCCGACGTGCCGACGCCGCGATAAGGCATGAGACAGCAGCCCATCACGACCAGCGTGACTAAAAAGGCGAGGGCCGTCCCGAGGTGAGCAGTGACAATATCAAACCGCAGCAGCTCGGTGACGGTCAGCCCGCCTAAGGCCCCCTGCACCAAAATCAAAAACACCGCCCCCAGTGTCGCCCAGGGTAGCCACCGAGGCAGGTCACGACGACACCACCAAGCTTGCCCGGCCAGCCAAATTGACATGAGGCCAATCAGCGAGGCATCTAGGCGATGAAACCATTCCAGAAACACCCGCAAGTTCATCTGCTGGCTGGGCACCAACTGGCCGTAGCACAGGGGCCAATCGGGGCAGGCTAAGCCCGCATTCATCACGCGGGTAGCGCTGCCTACAGCCATGAGAGCCAGCGTCGCGATCGCGAGCTTCCAAACCAATCGTCGAATCCGCACGGGGGCAGCGATCTTGGCAGTTTCAGAGGGCTGATGGTGAGAATCCGACGCAATATCAAAGGGAATGTTGGCTGACATAAACTCAGTTAAGTGCAATCAAAAATCCCGGCACCAGCCGATCAGTTGAGTTGAGCGATCGCACGCGATCAAAATCAAAATCGTTAGATCTATCACTGGGTGGATTGCTATCACTTTAGGAAGCCTGATTTTAATTCCGTCGAAGCTTTAGGGTTTTCTTCGGAATCTGTAGCAAAAACCGATAACTTTCATGACGATTCGTGAAGTCTTTACCGCCAGGCGACTCCGAACATTGAGCGGATTGTGTTGGCCATCACTTTCCACTGATCAGGTCATGCCGTCAGACTTGAGGTCGGTAGTATGCTGTTGGCGCAATAAAAAGTCGACTGGCTGATGTGGGGTGGCTAAGGGCAACAACCGCTCACTCCTTTGGCCTTAATCTGGTCGGTGTGTGCTGGAGCCCGATGCCACTCTGGCGACTGCAGGCCGTTGTTAACTGTTGATTAGTCGTTCGCGTAGCGCTCTCTGTTTGCCGGTTCTGGTTGAATCATTTGTCCTTTCGTAATGCCCATTGCCATGCCATCTCCCTTTCAAACCCTTAAAGAACAATTCAGCGCGATCGGTAAAACATTGGATGCTGAGACCCGCGACGCCGCGACATTTGCTCTGCAAGATTGGGTCGGGACGAATGCCGCCGCGATCGCTGACAAGAAAGCGCCTGCTGAGTTCAACGGCACGATGATGCAGTGGTTTCACTGGTACATTCCCGCCGATGGTACCCACTGGCAAAAGCTCAAAGCCGATGCCCAAGAACTGGCCGCCGCCGGATTTACCGCGCTGTGGCTGCCCCCCGCCTACAAAGGCATTGGCGGCAGTTTTGACGTGGGCTATGGCGTTTATGACTGGTTTGATCTGGGTGAGTTTAACCAACGAGATACGATTCGTACCAAGTACGGCACCAAAGACGAATATGTCGATGCAGTGCAAACCTGTCGACAAAATGGCATCCAAATCTACGCCGATGTTGTCTTCAATCACAAAATGGCGGCTGACTACGAAGAAGAGTTTGAGGCCATTCCCTACGAACCGCGCGATCGCACTCGCCCACTAGGTGGAGCTCGCACCATCAAAGCCTGGACCGAATTCAACTTACCCCAGCGCGGGGACAAATATTCCACGATGAAGTGGCACTGGTACCACTTTGACTCCGTCGATTACAACAGCTATGAGCCCGACTTCAAAGCCGTCTGGAAAATGGCAGATAAAAGCTTTGAAACCAAGGTTGATCTAGAGGTTGGCAACTACGATTACCTCATGGGCAGTGACCTCGACATGAACCATCCCGAAGTCAGGGGTGAGCTGAACTACTGGGGTGAATGGATGCTCGATGAGATTGGCGCTGATGGCTTTCGCCTGGATGCGATTAAGCACATCAATGGCGACTTTTTTAACGCCTGGCTCGACCATTTAGAGGCGCATACGGGCCGTGATTTGTTTTGCGTCGGCGAGTATTGGACCTACGATTTTGGCACCCTGAGCTGGTATATCGGCAATGCAGGCGGGCGACTCAATCTATTTGATGCGCCTCTGCATCACAACTTTCATAAAGCCAGCAAGGCGGGTGGCCACTATGACATGCGGCGACTGTTTGACGGCACCCTGATGCAGGAGCTGCCCTTGTTTGCGGTGACGCTGGTTGAAAACCATGATACTCAGCCCCTGCAGGCGCTGGAATCTATCGTAGAAGCTTGGTTTAAGCCCTTGGCCTATGCCATTATTTTGCTGCGTGAGCAGGGCTACCCCTGTGTGTTTTATGCCGACTATTACGGCGCTCATTACAAAGACAAAGCGCCCGATGGCAACGTCTACGAGATCTGGATGGACTCCCATCGGTGGATTCTTGATCGCCTGCTGTTTGCTCGAAAAAACTTTGCCTATGGCCCCCAATATGACTATCTTGACCATTTCAACACCATTGGCTGGACGCGCCTCGGGACGGAACATCACCCCTATGCCCTGGCGGTCATTTTGAGTGACGGCCCGAGCGGTAGTAAGTGGATGGAAGTCGGCAAGCGGCACAAGGTCTTTTTTGATATCACTGGCCATATTAAAGAACCGATTTATACGAATGAGCATGGCTGGGCAGAGTTCCGCTGCAACGGTGGTTCTGTCTCTGTGTGGGTCGAGCAGAATCCGCTATTGGCTGAACTCGCCGACGTTGAGGTTTGACTCGATACCCCTGGGAAACGGTGGATTTTGCCAGCGATCGCAATGAGTCTATGGCGGCTGCCGCGACGGCACTTGTGTGCAATGGGGTACTACTTTGACAGGGGACTGAAGTATCCGCCGCTGATGAACTGGCTGGCCTCATAGCTGGCCGGTTTGCTACCTTCGGGGGCAGTCGCGGGGGAGAAAAAAGACGAGGCTACTATCGAAACAGGCACAAAATTTTTAGCGCTAACTGGGGAGCGATCGCATGGCCACTTACTTAGTTACCGGTACCAATCGCGGCATTGGCTACGAATATTGCCGGCAGCTGCAACAGCGCGGGG
>CALCPB010000834.1 GCA_937897665.1 uncultured Halomicronema sp.
GCCGCGAGCAGCATCTCACGACCAATGACCTGTTTTATCCCGTGTTTGTGATGGCAGGCACCGGTGAAAAAGAGGCGATTCCCTCCATGCCGGGGTGTTACCGCTACACCCTGGACTTGTTGCTGGATGAAGTCGCTGCCGCCTATGAGCTGGGTATTCCGGGTATCGCCCTCTTCCCGCTCATTGCCCCTGACCTCAAAGACAACGCGGGCACCGAAAGCTATAACCCTGCAGGGCTGGTGCCTCAAGCCGTGCGAGCCATTAAGCAGGCCATCCCTAATCTGCTAGTGTTTACCGATGTCGCCTTGGACCCCTACAGTAGTGCCGGTCATGACGGCATTGTGGAAAACGGCGAAATCCTCAATGACGAAACCGTAGCGGTGCTGGTGCAGCAGGCCCTCTGCCATGCCGAAGCTGGGGCGGATTTCGTCTCTCCCTCCGACATGATGGATGGCCGGGTGGGGGCGATCCGTCGCGCCCTAGATGCCGAAGGGTGGATTAACGTGGGCATTCTGGCTTATTCCGCCAAGTACGCTTCCGCTTACTATGGTCCCTTTCGCGATGCGCTGGACTCCGCTCCTCAGTTCGGCGACAAAAAGACTTACCAAATGGATGCTGCCAATGCCCAAGAAGCCCTGAAGGAAGTGGCCCTCGACATTGAGGAAGGAGCCGACATCGTCATGGTGAAACCAGCCTTGGCTTATATGGATATCATCCAGCGCATTAAGCAGCACACCAGCCTGCCCGTGGCGGCTTACAACGTGAGTGGCGAATACGCCATGATTAAAGCCGCTGCTCAACAAGGGTGGATTGACGAGCAGGCGGTGGTGATGGAAACCCTGACTGGCCTCAAACGCGCTGGTGCCGATGTGATTTTGACTTACTTTGCTAAGGATGTCGCCACCTGGCTACGGAGGTAGATCGATGAACGACGCCATGAATTTCCTGGAGTGTTGCATTCTGCCTTTGTCGGATGGCACTTACCAACTGCGGCATTTGAGCGGGGCGGTGTGGAACTCCAGCGATTTGCAGGCCTGCCTCAAGGCGGCGGCGAAAGCCTGGATTATGAGCCGTCCCCATCCGGCTGTGGTGATTCAGCCGGGTGGGTGGCTGTTAAGCAACCGAGCCGCTACTGCGGCTAACTGGCCTTATGCTTATTTGGGTCTACTGCCGGGGCAGGTTTACCAGCGCCTCGCCAAACAAGCGGCATTACAGGGAGAATGGGAAGCGTGTTCGTTTCAGAAAGTCTTGATCAATGACCGGGATTTTCTACTCTTAGAAGCAACCGATAACGCTACCAGCAAAGAGGGATCAGTATGGTCAGAACAGTAGAGCGCGCTCACGCCCTATCTCCTCGGCAATCTCAGTTGGGCGGCACGGTAAAAACCTATGATTGGCAATGGCAGGGACAATCCCTGCCGGTAACCTACGAAACGGTGGGTGAGGGCGATCCGGTGCTGCTGCTACCGGCCTTCAGCACGGTCTCGAATCGGGCAGAACTGAAAGACTTGGCGGCAGGGTTAGCGTCACAGTTTCAAATCACCGCTCTTGACTGGCCCGGCTTTGGGGAATCCGATCGCCTGCCCCTGGATTATGCTCCAGCGCTATACACCCAGTTTTTGCAGGACTTTGTGACCGCGACCTTTGAGACGCCGATCGCGATTGTGGCGGCAGGCCATGCTGCGGGCTATGCGCTGAACTTAGCCGCTCATCAGTCCGCAATCTGTGCCAAACTCGCGCTAGTTGCTCCCACCTGGCGCGGGCCGCTGGCCGTGATGGGGGCACCACCAACCGTGCGATCGGGCATCAAGGAATTGGTGAGAACGCCGCTGCTGGGGCAGGCCCTCTATGGTCTCAATACCCACCCAGCCTTTCTCAAGTGGATGTATCGTCGTCATGTTTTTGTCGATGAGCAGCGCCTGACGCCAGACTACATTCAGCAGCGCCACCAGAGCACCCAGCAGCCCGGAGCCCGCTATGCCCCCGCCGCTTTCGTCACCGGCGGGCTCGCCCCGATGCCAAGCCGCGAGGCATTTTTGCAAAGCCTGGAATCACTGACCTGCCCGGTGATGGTGGTTGTGGCAGAGCAGGCTCCCCCCGCCTCGAAAGCGGAAATGGAGGCAATGGTGGAGCTTCCTGACGTGCAGTCCACTCGTTTACCCGGCACCTTGGGGCAAGCAGAGGAATATGGGGAGGCTGTGGCGGAGAAAGTCAGACCGTTTTTAGCCTCCGTAGCCCTGTAGAAGGGATGAGAAGAGCCTCCAACAGTCCAGGAAATAACGGCCGTGGATAGTCTCGCCCGCAACGTGAAGTTTCAGTGCGTTTAACTGGCTGTGACCAGGTCGCGGAGCAGGCGGCGGTGGGGCTGCAGCAATTGGCCTGACCTCACGACCCAAGCGGGACTGAGCTTCTGCGGGGCAATGAGCTCTTCACCCTGGGCATCGCGGCAGAGCCATGGGGCTGCGCTGGTTTCTAGTACCGTAATGTCGGCGCGTGAGCCGGTTTGCAGGGTGCCGATTTCGGTTTCTGCCTGTAGCACCCTGGCCGGATGCAGCGTGACGGCAGCGATCGCGGCGGTTAAATCCATTCCCAACGCCATCAGCTTAGAGAGCGCCCCACAGAGGCTGTAATCGAGGGTGGCGTCGTTGTGGGGCTGGGTGAAATCGCCATGCACATCACTGCTGATGGTGTAGGGAAACAGTCCTAAAGCAATCAAACGGCGCGCGATCGCGAAACTAAAGTTGATGCCGTGGCCTAAATCGAGCCGCACGCCATCAGCGATCGCTTGGGTCAGAGCTGGTGAGGGCGTGGGGCGATCGCCCATCAATCCGTCTGGACGGCAGCTATAGCAGTGGGCCAGCAGATCACCTGGTTTGAGATGGGGCAAGACGTAGTCAATCACCTGATCGGGATGCGGACGATTTTCTTCCACCACGGCAAACAGTTCGCCGGTATGCACGTAGAGCGGCAACTGGGCGGCATCGGCAGCCTGTCGCGCCAACTCAAGTACCTGCGTGCCCCAGCGCGAGAGTGCCCCCGACTCACCGTGCACCTTGAAGCCGCGCACAATCTCGGGATATTCTCGGGCCAGCGCGGCCAGCGCGGCTAAATCCACCATCTCAGGGCTGTGTAGCGCGGGAGTCCCCATGCCGCCTTTCAATGCGCCAGCCAGATTTACCGAGGGAAAACAGCGCACATCCGTTTGGGCGGAGCGGACGATGTTGGCCTGAAAGCCCAAAAAGGTTAGCGGGCCACAGCTGCCCTGGTCAACGATGGTGGTAACGCCCGCATTGACGCCGACATCATCGGCCCACAGGCCAAAATCGGTGACCCATTCGTAAACATGCACGTGCAGGTCGATCAGCCCAGGACACACCAGCTGTCCGGCTACCGATTGGGTGGTTGTTGCTGTGTGGGGTGGCAGCTCAGTCGCGACGGCAGCAATTTTTCCCGCTCGAATGGCAATGTCGTAAGGGCCATCCAGAGACTGACTGGGGTCGATAACTCGTCCACCGGTTAAGACTAGGTCGTAGTTTTCTAGCTTCATGGCAGTTGTGGGTGAGGGAGCTGGGGAGCGGTGGAGATGGGGAGCGAAGGGGCTGTGG
>CALCPB010000835.1 GCA_937897665.1 uncultured Halomicronema sp.
CAAAGTAACTGGTTTGAGAAATCCCTGCGCTCAGTTAGACGATTACCAAACCGGGCTGATGTCAGCCCTCATTGATAAAGACTCGGACGGCAACCTGATCAGAAAAGCGGGCGTGATGGCGATCGTCGTCACCAGCGGCAAAGTCAAGCCCCATGATGAGATCGCAGTTGTGCTGCCTGCAATGCCCTATCAAAAGCTAGAACGGGTCTGAGAGTAGTCCCACAAAACATAGTTCGCCTGAGGAACCAGGTTTCTGGGCGGGCAATGTCAACCGCCTCCGGCAGATAGCCCATAGAAACCGGGTTCCTGGACACATTGTTTCTGGAAAGACTGTCCGCAGGACAAACCGTTTGAGTCGGCAAGCGAGAGAATAGCTCACACCTATTGCTCGACCACTAGCCGCGAGAGACTCGTCCCCGGATAGTAAACGCCCAAAATTTGTTCATAAACATAGCCCTGTACTGCATGATCTTTGGCACCATGCTGACTCATGCCCTGGCCCCCGTGGGCCTCTTGCACAATCTGGTCAGAGGCCGCATACAGCGATTCCACAATGCCGCCGTTGTAACTGATGAACTCGCCCGCCGTCTCAATTACAGCGAGTTGGGTGTTAGTGGTCTCTAAGTTGATGCCCTTATAGGCTTGAAAGCGTTGCGTATTATCAAGGTCAAAGTAATCACTAGCGGGCCGCACATGGTGAGTTAATGCGTAAGAACGGGCCGCCACCGCTTGTGCCTTGAGCGCTTCTAACGGCCAGTGATGATACATTTCACTGCCCACCACACTAGAGAGATAGTCACCCAAACGAACGAAATTGACGGCGATCAGCTGCCCGCCATCGTTATAGAGCAGCACCCGCCCCTTAAACCAGCCATTTTTGACAAAGACGTAGCCACCCGGCTCCGCTTCTAACCAAACCGCACCCGACAGTTGGCACCCGTCAAAGTTAATGCCCGAGGCTGTGGGAGAGGCCGTCAGACTGGTTTGGGCCGGGATGTCACAGTGGGCGGTGCCGTCGGTGTCAATCACCCAACCGAGAGAACTCGATCCCACCGTCAGCGTTGACACATTGCGAGCTACTGCGACTCGCATTTCCAACACGTTGTCGATGACGTCTTCGCCGATCGCCACAGCGGGTGCTGCTACCTGGGGCGGTGCCTGGGCCGTACTGGAAGTCGCAGCATCCGTCGGCGTTGCCGGGGCTGCCGCGTCCGTCGTGGTCGCATCCGGCGGCGCTGCGTCAGCTTCCGGGGAGGCCGTTGCGGTTTGCTGCGATCGCTCCAGACGATAGAGATCCACCACCGTTTGCCGCACCAGACCGGTGCTGCGCCAGAGGCTTTCTTGCCAGGGCTGTGATGTGCCCTCACCAAAGGCTAGCGGCACCATCGATAGCACCAGTGCCCCCGAAAATAACCCGCCGCTGGCCAGCATTAGCTGCCGCCGCCCTAACTTAGGCCGCCAGCTAGATAGATGCTGAATTCGCTGCCACTCTTGTTGAAACTGCAACGCCATTGCTGCCTGCCAACGATTACAACTGCTTTCATTCGACATCCTGTATTCTGGCTCAATTTAATCGCATTGTGGCAGAACTGACCATTTCTCATGATCCCAATCGCTATGTTCACCAGGTAGTAATAGAATGTTGCCGGTCATCAGCTCTGTACTGAAGATTGGGATTGTTCACCTAAGCCAGCAGGAGATCTGGGAAGTCGTATGAGTGTTGAATTTGAAGCTGCTGAAGCGCTACGACATATCGCGCTTGATGAAACAGTCAAGTCATATGTTCTTCAGCATCCACCGCTTTATCAAAGCTTACGGCCCGCAGCAATGCGTTTTATTGGCGGTGAAACATTGAATCAATGTGTTGAGATTACAAAATCTCTGAACCAACAGGGACATGCTGTCACAATTGATTTCATGGGTGAAAGCACTCGTGATGCTTCACTAGCAGAACAAGCCACCCAAGAATTTCTCAACGTAATTCAGGCAATTGCAGAGCAAGATCTGGATGCTTCCATCTCTTTGGATTTGTCCCACATTGGCATGGTCGTTGATCCAGAACTCGGTTACAGAAACGCTTGCACCCTAGCCGCCGCCAGCGAACAGGCGGGTCTAGAAATGATGATCAGCATGGAAAGTACGGATCGAACCGACCTGATCTTAGAAATTCATCAGCGTTTGTGTGAGCAATTTAGAAACGTTGGTATTACGCTACAGGCTTACTTGTATCGAACCTATGACGATCTGCTGGCGGCTTTGCAGCGGCCAGGCAAAATTCGGCTCGTTAAAGGTGCCTATGAAGCTCCACAAAGTCTTGCCCGATCGCGAGACGCTGAACTCGATGCCGCCTACAGTCAGCTTATGGAAACCCTTTTCCAAAGCGGCCATTCCTGCTCAATTGCAACCCATGACCCATCTTTGCTGAGTGACGCCCAAAAATTCATTCAAGAACAAACCCTTGCTTCTGAAAAAATCGAATTTGAAATGCTACAGGGAGTCACTCCAGAACGCTTAACAACCATGAGGGACAGTGGATACCGCACCCGCGTTTACCTCCCCTATGGACAAGAATGGCACTTATATCTCTGCAATCGTCTGGCTGAATATCCCCCTAATCTCTATCAAGCTATTGTGGATATTGTGAGCTCTGACGTTTGATGATGAGGGTCTGTAAAATCGTCACAACAAACGGGTTACTGAGGCAGGATTAATCCATCACTGGTCTGAAAGTCAGGGTGAACTTTTTAACCTGAGCTCGGTGGCAATTCTGGCAGAACTATTCAGACTGATTTTGCACCATCAGTCTCAGATCTAAGGTCATCGGGGCCTCAGGATGCACCACCACGGGCGGCATCGAGCGCGGGACAGGGCCGATCGGCAGCGGCACAAACCGTTCCTGCAGGCGCGATCGCGCTTCCTCAGGTGATTGTGGCAGCGTGACCTCGGCGGCGACTTCAGGCATCTGAGTGTGATAAATCAGGTCACCGAGACCCTGATTTTGGGCGACATTGATTACTTGAAAATGCAGCGGCGTCTGGGGCGCGATCGCCAAGTGGGAGACTGTTGCCGCCGCTGCGAACCCCACAGGCGAGCGCGCCCGAAACCGCACCGCGCTCACATAACTCCCCGGATGCCCTGTCGCCCGCAGCGGCAGACGATAACCGTTGCAGAGCACCGCATAACGTTCAGTCAGCGCGCCCTCGGGCAGGGATTCAGGCGTGACCCCAGTCAAAAATACCTGCAGCCGCTCCAGCGAATTATCGACTGGCCGTGCCGTACCGCTGCCACCGGCATCGCCAATCACCGGCCATGGTTCCAGCGCCGTGCGCAACTCTAAGACTCCCCCTGGTGGCTGACTGAGGGGCAGCTTGCCATTTTGCGGAAAGCGGCGCACCAAAAACGGCGTAAACCAAGCCAGTTTGAACTCATAGCCCCCGACTCTGAGCTCTTGAAAAACGGCCTGCAAATCCTGCAGGAGATAGTGAGGCAGCAGCCAGCGATCGCGCAGTTCGGCCCCCCAGCGCTGCAGCGGTTGGGTGTAGGGATGCTGCCAGAACTGAGCCACCAGCGCGCGAATCAACAGCATTTGCAGCAGGCGCAGGCCCGTGTGGGGTGGCATCTCAAAGCCTCGAAACTCTAGCAGCCCCAGCTGCAGGCGATCGTTGTAAATCGGGTACAGTTTATCGATGCACAGAGCCGTACGGTGAGTGCTGCCCGCCACATCTTGCAGCAGCGGACTGAGCAGCCGATCCATGACCTCAGGGGGGACGGCCTTACCCGGTGCGAGAGCCAGAAAGGCCATCTCTAACTCATACAGGCTGTCGTGACGCGCTTCGTCAACGCGAGGTGACTGGCTGGTGGGGCCAATGTATTGACCAGCAAAAATGTAAGACAGGCTGGGATGATGCTGCCAATAGGTCAAAAAACTGCGCAGCAAATCCGGTCGTCGCAGCAGGGGGCTCTGCTGGGGAGTAGCACCACCGATAGTAATGTGCGCGCCGCCACCAGTGCCCAATAGCCGACCGTCGAGGCCATACTTTTCGCAAGAGAGGCCGCAGGCGATCGCCGCTTCATCCAAACTGTGGTGCAGGTGCACCAGCTCATCCCAACTGGCGGCGGGGTGAATGTTGACCTCTAACACACCCGGATCCGGCGTGATTTTGAAGCCCTGAATGCCTTGATGATCGGGCGGGCCATAGCCCGCTAAAATCACTGGCTGGTCGAGCACTTCAGCCGTCGCTTCGATCGCAGTCAACACATCGGCATAGCTGCGGGCCGCAACGATCGGCGGCAAAAAGACGTGCACCGTCCCCTGGCGGACCTCGACCACCAGCGCCAGACGAATGCTGTCAGCCGCAGCGAGGGGCGGCACCGGCTCGGGACGAATGGGCGCACTCTCTAGCAGGGGGCAGGCTTCGGTCAGCCAGGTTTCGGTCTCTACCAGCCTGTCGAGGGGCAGTCGCAGGGCAGCAGCTAAGTCGCCTGGGAGCAAGGTCATCCCCTGATCAAACCCAGTCCAGCGGCAGCTTTGCCAAACGGGCTGGCCGGCCACCAAGGTCGTCAGCAGGGGTAAGACCCAAGCGGCTGGAGTCGCTGAGTCTGAATCCTCTGGCTCACGCGCGGCGATCATCGCCTGGCGAGGAATCGCCAAACAGGTCATGAGCTCGGTCATAAAGGTTTTAGCCATTGAGCGATCGCAGGGCGTGGCGGTGCCATCCCTCGCTAGCAGTGCCGCGTTCTGCCACAGCGGCACCCCATCTAATCGCCAAAAGCATCCTAAGGCCCAGCGCGGCGCGGCCTCACCCGGATACAGCTTGCCTAGCCCCTGATGGCGCATGCTGCCGGTCGGCCCCAAGTTGGCCTGCAGCCGTTCTAACAGCTGTCCGCCTAGATGCCGCTTATCTTCGCCCAGCGCGTCGTAGCGCCACTGTAGCGAGGTGCGATCGTGGGCTGACACGTAGGTCGGCTCTCCGCCCATGGTCAGCCCCACCCGTGCTTCGTTCAGCACCCGATCGACCTGCTGGCCCAGGGCATTAATAGCGGTCCATTGAGAGTGAGAAAAAGGCTGCATAGCGATGGAGGCGGATAAAACGCCGGGCGAATTGACCGACGTTAGCTAACATTGCAGGGCTATCCTACGGCAGCACCGCCTGCCCCGCACAAAGTTTCTTTGGAATTTTAGGATTTTGCTGTGTCGCTGTCTAAACCGAAAGCCCCTCGTAATCGCACCCTGACGCTGACGGCAGCCGATCGCCACACCTATCAACTCCGGCTACAGCAATTGACTGGCCCCGCCCCGCTGGCCGCGGTGCTTGATCGCACCCTGCATCAAGATTGCCTAACGGCGATCGCCCAGCTACCGTCCCAAAGCGTTGATTTGCTGATGCTCGATCCGCCCTACAATCTGCGCAAAAACTACAACGGTCATACCTTTCAATCGCGATCGCCAGCCGAGTATCAAGCCTGGTTTCAGTCGTGGCTGGTACCGCTAAAACAACTATTGAAGCCCACCGCCTCGGTGTATGTCTGCGCCGACTGGCAATCTTCCGCCGTCATTTATCCTCTGCTGACCGAGCATTTCACCGTGCGCAATCGCATCACTTGGGAACGCGAAAAAGGCCGTGGTGCGCAAACCAACTGGAAAAATGCCTCAGAGGACATCTGGTTTTGCACCGTGTCTGACCGTTACACCTTTAACGTTGACGCGGTAAAGCTCAAGCGCCGCGTGATTGCCCCCTACCGCGATCGCCAAGGCAACCCTAAAGACTGGCAAGACACCCAACGGGGCCGCTTTCGGCTGACCCATCCCTCCAATTTGTGGACGGATATTTCGATTCCTTTTTGGTCAATGCCTGAAAATACCGAGCACCCCACCCAAAAACCCGAAAAGCTGATCGCCAAACTGATTCTCGCCAGCACGGAGCCTGAGGCCGTCGTGCGCGTTCCGTTTTTGGTGTCGGGCACGACGTCCGTCGTTGCCAAAATGCTCAATCGTCATTACATCGGCATCGAAGTTAATGAAGACTACTGCTGTCTGGCCGAAAAACGGTTAGCGATCGCGGAGCATGATCGCCACATTCAAGGCTATGCCGAAGGCTGCTTTTGGGAACGCAATTCGACCCCGCCGCGATCGTGAAATGTCGCCCCTAGCGCACTGTCATAGCTCGAACAGCGGCAAACTTACGGTCAAGCATCACGGCTTCATTTGGCGACTCGCAGCTGTTGAGGATAGGCTAACGAAAGAACTATTGTGCAAGGGAATAGCCGAATGCGGTTGCTGAAGAAAATTGCGGCAGGACTTTTATTGCTCTGCGGTCTACCACTCACTCTCGCACTCACCGTAGACCTGTTAAACCCTGACCTATCCCCAGAAGATAAAGAAGGCAGCGTTCCCGCCATCGTCTTGTTTGGCCTGCCGCCCATCGCGATCGCGGGCTGGCTGATTTACAGCCTGCGGCAGCAGCATGAATCAGCCACGAACAAGAGCGATCGCGAGATCGAGCAGCTATTTCTCCAGGAACTGCAAGCCAATGACGGCGTCATCAGTCCTATCATTTTCGCGACGAAAACGGAGCTGTCACTAGACGAAGCGAAGACGTACCTCGATCAAAAAGCCGTGCAGCTCAACGCCTCATACGAAGCCACAGAGCAGGGCGGCGTGGACTATCGGTTCCCGCTGTGAATGCCGTCTGTGAACGCCGCCACAGTTGACTCCGTCGGTCGATAGCAATCAATACCGGCTTCAGACAGGGGCAGTCAGGCCGTGACGTCCTGCGCTCACCAAACTTTCAGACAGCTCTCGACCCCGAGGAACTCGCTCGGAACCCCGCGATCGCCGTCGGGACCTCCCGATCAAGTGAGAACACCTGTCAAGAAATTGATCGGTCGCGATCACCTTAGCCATAACGGCGACAACGGTTGTCCTACTGACCGCAACCACGACGCATCTCACCCTCTTCACTACAGACGAACGCCACACAACCCTGGCAAACCCGGTGCAACCCCGACAAAATAGCGCCAGCAGCGCGGCAGCTGATCGCCCCAAACCCAAACTCCACAGTCCATC
>CALCPB010000836.1 GCA_937897665.1 uncultured Halomicronema sp.
AGGGCAAGAAAAATGGCTTTGGGAACAGGGACAGGCCCTTTTGGATGAAAACGGTCATCCCACATTGCTAGAAGGGCTGATTATTGACATCAGCGATCGTAAAGCTGCCGAAGCCGCTGTTGTACAAAAATCACAAGCATTGTCAGAGGCCCTGTCAGAGCTGCAAAGTGCTCAGCTACAGATGGTGCAGGGTGAAAAGATGGCCACTCTCGGTAACCTCGTCGCGGGTGTGGCTCACGAAATCAATAACCCGATTGGCTTTCTCAATGGCAGTATTCGCAATGCTGAAGACTACGTGCAAGATCTATTGGAGCATTTAAAGACTTATCAGGAGCTACAACCGCCGAATGATGCCGTGCAAGCGAGCGCTGAAGACGTTGACCTAGATTTTTTACGAGAAGACTTGCCCAAGTTGCTGGACTCAATGAAAGGAGCAACTGATCGCATCAAGGGCATCAGCACTAGTCTGCGAACCTTCTCTCGTGCCGATATGGAACATAAGGTCAGAGCCAATCTCCACGAAGGTCTCGACAGTACCCTGCTGATTTTGAAGTATCGATTGAAGGTAAATGATCAACGTCCGGCTATTGAGGTCGAACAGAATTATGGTGAATTACCCGAGATCGAGTGCTTCCCTGGGCAGCTCAACCAGGTGTTTATGAATATTTTGGCTAATGCCATTGATATGTTCGATGAAATGGCCCAGCAAACTACGTTTGAAAACTTGGAAAATACCCCGCAGCAAATCACTATCCAGACGGCTAGGTTGGCCGATAAACCTGCCGTTGAGATCCGCATTTCTGATAACGGTCACGGGATGTCTGATGAAATAAAATCCAGAATATTTGACAGCTCATTTACGACTAAAGGAGTAGGTAAAGGCACGGGATTAGGGCTGGCGATCGCCCGCCAAATTGTGGTTGACACCCACGGGGGCACCCTTGACGTGCAATCTGCAGTGGGTCGAGGCACAGAGTTTTCCATTCGTCTGCCACTCAACTAAAAGCTGTATGACTCACGACTGAGTCCAGATCGATCGGGGAAGAGTTAAGTGGGGATGCCACGCCACCCCTTTGCCTGCGACCGCTCACCTCAACGATAGCAATGACACTTGATTGGGTGGTATCACGGAACCCCAAATCGTTTAGCACATAGGCGATTTGGGCACATTTGATACCAAGTTCTTCCGCTGCAATATCACTATGAACAGCTCTACGACCTTGGCTAAATCGCTGCAACTGCCTGGTTATACGCTGGGCGAGATCCTTTACCAAGGTAGTCGCACGACAGTTTATCGAGCGCTGGCCACCTCTACCCAGCAGCCAGTGGTGCTCAAAGTGCTGTCTGAGGAGTACCCGAGCTTTGCCGAATTGGTGCAATTTCGCAATCAGTATGCGATCGCCCGCACCATCCAACATCCTGGCATCATCGAGCTGCATGACTTGCTCCCCCACGGCAACGGCTATGCCTTAGTCATGGAAGACTATGGTGGCCTGGCGCTGAATTTGTTTTGTCGCCGTCAACCCTTGAGCCTGGAACTGGTTTTTGCCATTGCGCTACAGCTCGCAGACGTCCTACACAGTCTCTACGAGCATCGGGTCATTCATAAAGATATTAAGCCGGCCAATATCTTGATTCACCCAGAGACGCACGTCGTCAAGCTGATTGACCTGGCCATTTCCACTCATCTCCCCAATGAAATTCTGCAGATTCAGAATCCCAATGGCTTAGAAGGGACGTTGGCCTACATGGCCCCCGAGCAAACCGGACGCATGAATCGCAGTGTCGACTATCGCAGTGACTACTACTCCCTCGGCGTCACCTTCTATGAACTGCTGACCGGGCAACTCCCCTTCCAGAGTCAAGATCCCATGGAGTTGATCCATGGCCACATTGGGGTGCCGCCGGTTCCCATCCGCGAGTTGAATCCGGCCATTCCCCAGTTCTTAGCTGACATTGTGGCTAAGCTGATGGCCAAAAATGCGGAAGACCGATACCAGAGTGCTTTGGGGCTCAAACACGATTTGGAGCTCGCCCAGCAGCAAGTGCAAACCGCCACTCCCGCAGCAGTTGAGTTGGGGCTGCAAGACATCACTGAGCACTTCCTGATTCCCGAGAAGCTCTACGGACGCGAGGTCGAGGTCGAGACCTTGCTCAAAACCTTTGACCAGATTGTGGGTCAGGAGATGGGATCAGCGTCTTCTGAACTGATGCTCGTAGGCGGCTTCTCGGGCATTGGCAAGACGTCATTGATTAACGAGGTGCACAAGCCCATCGTGCAACGACGGGGCTACTTCATTTCGGGTAAATTCGACCAGTTTCAACGAAATGTGCCGTATTCGGCCATCGTGTCGGCGCTCCAAAAGCTGGTCCAGCAATTACTGGCAGAGGGAGAGCAACAGTTTCAACGGTGGCGCCACAAGCTGCAGGCAGCCCTCGGCGACAATGCCCAGGTGATTATTGAGGTGATTCCGGAAGTAGAGCTGCTGATTGGGCCACAGTCACCGGTGCCGGAGTTGGGGCCAGCAGAGTCACAACTCCGGTTTAACGAGGTCTTTCAGAGCTTCATTCGAGTCTTTTGTGCCCCCGAGCATCCCTTGGTGATTTTTCTGGATGATCTGCAGTGGGCCGATGCCGGCACCCTAAAGCTGATTGACCTCATGCTGAGCGATCGCACCATTGCACCCCTGTTACTGATTGGCGCTTATCGCGATAACGAGGTCAGCCCCGATCATCCGCTCATCGTATTGGTCGAGCAGCTCCGCCGAGCGGGCGCAACGATTGCCGAGATTTTGCTGCAGCCGCTGTCTCTAGAG
>CALCPB010000837.1 GCA_937897665.1 uncultured Halomicronema sp.
GAAGTGACGATAAAGGTTTCTTGATAACTGAGTGTCAAATGCTACAGGGTCAAGTCCAACTCACCATAGCCTATCCTGAGCATAGGCATATCGCCTTAAAGCAAGGTGGATGATCACAGTAATTCGTTGGCTCTGCCCTTTACAACCTGGGTCTGCTCCAGTCAGGATAATTCATTGTTTTGAGTCGAGAGACCGTTTTAATTTGAGAAGATATTAGCGGCATATCGTGAGATAAATCGCCAATCGTATTCCGATCATAGAGGTCTGCCACTGTCAAACCCTGGCAGAAACCTGCCAGCTTTGGGAGATTTTTCCAGCACAGCTCCCTAACTGGCTGGCTGTTGAGGAACCTAACGCTTGCAGGGGTGATACCAAAGTGACTAATGAACCCCGGGTTTGATGAGACGATTGCTGTCGGGTAGAGGACTCTTGTCTGGAGAAAATGTTATACGGAAGTAAAGGCAGTGGTGATTGTTGCATGGCAACAGTCGAGCAGCACTGCTGTCAATCATCAAGGTGAACCAGAATGTTTATTGCGTCTGGCTTTGAGCAGCGCTCGACCGTCATCGATCTGGGCACGATCGCCTATGCTGCGCCTCAACCAGAGTTTTGGCCGGTGGCCGCTCGTCCAGAACAGACTCTGGTGTTTTTGCATGGCTTTGGCGGGGGCTCATCTGCCTATGAATGGTCCAAGGTGTATCCTGCCTTTGCGACTGACTATCGAGTGATTGCGCCTGATTTGCCCGGTTGGGGTAACTCTGATCATCCTAAACAAGACTATCAGGTCGAAGATTATGAGAGTGCGATCGCTCAGTTTTTGCAAGCGCTGGTTCCTCAGGGCGCAGTGGTGATTGCTTCGGCGTTGACCGCTGCCATGATGGCGCGGGTGTCGATCCAACATCCTGACCTGGTGAAAGGACTCATTTTAGTGACACCAGCGGGGCTGTCTGATTTTGGTAAAGATTTTCAGCAGGGGTTTTTGCCCCAAATTTTGCGCGTGCCCTTTTTAGATCAGGTGCTGTATCAAACAGCGATCGCGACATCAGCGGGCATCCGCGCCTTTTTGACCGAGCGGCAGTTTGCGAATGCTGATCTGGTGAGTTCTGAAATGGTGTCGGCTTATTTAAAGTCAGCAACCCAGCCTAATGCTGAATTCGCCGCTCTATCATTTGTGCGCGGTGATTTGTGCTTTGACCTGGCCGAGTGGATGCCGCAGTTAACGGTGCCAACAGTGATGCTGTGGGGCGCAGCGGCCCAATTTACCGAGGTCGAATTAGGCAGACGTCTAGCGGCTTTGAATCCCAGTGCGGTGAAGCGGTTTGAAGTTGTGGATAACGTGGGGCTGACCCCGCAGCTAGAACAGCCCAGCGTGACAATCGCGTTAATTCAAAAGTTTTTGCCGATGTTGATGGTGCATGCTAGCGACTCAGCAGACGGCGCGCTTCCCGTCTGCTGAGTCGCGCTGTGCCCCTATTTCAGCGACTCAAAGAGCCCGGCGATCGCAATCAGGCTGGTGAGCGAGACGGTCAGCCGTAAGAAAAACGGGAGGGCGACTCGAATCAGCGTTTCTGCCTGATCGGCAGCACCAAAGGGAGCAAGAAATAGGCAAGCAGAGATAAATCCGGCCACCATGATGGCTAACAGTTTGAAGCCTTCACAAGCGACGCGAAATAGCAGGTTATGTCGATGGGGTTTTCGCATCGTTGGGATCTCCTAAACGTCAATTGATTAGGTGTGAAGGTCGAAGAGGGTGTGAGCCCAGGAGGCGGGCCACCAGCATGCTTAGCCATCCAAATCGAAGATGGGCAAAACGGGCAGTATCCCTAGGAGTACTGCCCCGTTGTGCTCTCAATACTGGGCCTCTGTGCCAGACAGAGGGGTGGGCAATGGTGGTCCTGATCGCCGCGTGCGACCGTCCGTCAAGCGAGTCATTGGGCGCGATCGCCGCTGGGATCACAAAGTGGTTTCAGACTGACAAAATGATCATGATTTTTCTCCTAAACGGTCAATTGGGATAGCCGCCATTAAGCCGATGGCCCGGTGACACTCAA
>CALCPB010000838.1 GCA_937897665.1 uncultured Halomicronema sp.
CTTGAACAGACTCTGGAATCTCCGAATCTGTCATATCTACGCCGAGGACATCGTTGTAAATACGCGCACGCATTCTGATCAAATCAACACACCGCCGAACGCCTCTTCCGCGCCAATGGGGATTTGGATCGGCACTGCAGGCGATTTAAGGCGCTCGCGAATCTGCTCATGAACCCTAAAAAAGTTGGCCCCAGTGCGATCCATTTTGTTGACGAAAGCGATCCGCGGCACGGTATAGCGATTGGCCTGACGCCAGACTGTTTCTGACTGAGGCTGTACCCCTTCCACCGACGAAAAGACGGCAATTCCGCCATCTAACACCCGCATCGCACGCTCTACTTCAATGGTGAAATCGACGTGCCCTGGCGTATCAATAATGTTGATTCGATGGTCGCGCCATTCTGTACTGATTGCCGCTGCTGTGATCGTAATGCCACGCTCACGCTCTTGTTCCATCCAATCGGTTACCGCAGTACCCTCATGGACTTCACCAATTTTATGCACCACTCCTGAGTAGAACAACATACGCTCAGTCGTGGTGGTCTTGCCCGCGTCAATATGAGCGGCAATCCCAATATTTCTAACGCGTTCTAACGGAGTCGTACGTGCCATGGTGGTCTCCTTGGCAATAGCGAGACTAGTCCATAATGCCTAGTCTATCGTTTTGAAAATCAAACGTCTGAGGCGGCAAACGTCAGGCTTAAATGCCTAGTATCGGTAATGAGCAAAGGCTTTGTTGGCTTCTGCCATGCGGTGAGTTTCTTCACGCTTGCGCACGGCACTTCCTGTTTCATTAGCCGCATCCATCAGCTCATTAGCCAACTTCATCGCCATGGTTTTGCCGCCCCGGCTACGCGAAAACTGAGTGATCCACCGTAGAGCCAGCGCAGTGCCGCGATCTTGGCGAACTTCCATGGGCACTTGGTAGGTCGCCCCTCCCACTCGACGCGCCTTGACTTCGACCAACGGGGTGACATTCCGAACGGCTTCCTCAAACACCTCAAGGGCATCGGAACCCGTCCTTTCGGCGATGATAGTAAACGCGTCGTAGACGATATGGCTAGCAACAGATTTCTTGCCATCCAGCATGATGCGACGAATCATCATGCTGACAAGACGGCTGTTATAAACCGAGTCAGGGGGAACGACACGCTTTTGAGCAGAAGTACGGCGAGACATGGTTATCCTTTCAATGCTTTAGCTAGATAATTACGAAGATCAATTGTTTGAGCTGTGAGGAGGACATCATTGCGATGCAAGTGCTGCCCGTCCTATGAAAATTGGGTCAAAGATTCACGACCAAAGAATCGGCAAAAATCTATTCTTTGGGCTTTTTGGCACCATACTTGGAGCGCCCTTGCCGACGGTCTTTAACTCCGGCAGTGTCTAGCGTGCCGCGAATGATGTGGTATCGAACGCCCGGCAGATCTTTGACCCGACCGCCGCGAATCATGACCACAGAGTGCTCTTGTAGGTTGTGCCCAATACCTGGAATGTATGCAGTGACCTCAAACCCAGATGTCAAACGAACCCTAGCCACCTTCCGCAGTGCCGAGTTAGGCTTCTTAGGTGTCGTTGTATAGACACGGGTGCAGACCCCACGACGTTGAGGACAGCTCTTGAGCGCCGGGGACTTAGTTTTATCGGTTAGCTTTGTACGTTCGCTTCTAACTAGCTGCTGAATTGTTGGCATTGGGTCGTCAAGTTAACTTTAGTGGGTGGTGTTTGGTTGATTTCACAAGCTCTAATCATACCGAAGAATTTCGTGAAGTGTCAATGAGAACATTTTAAGCCGCCTGCGCTTGAGTCAGTGCGGTAGCAAACTCGGGCCTCCTCAGCGGTGACGGCCTCGTTTAGGAGCTTAGGAAACGGGCATCAAGCAGTTATTTGACGCTGGTTGAGCGCTCATGACCACGAATGCCAGAAAAAGAATTCAAGAGCGATCACGCGCCGAATATAGCCGGAGGTCGTGAATGGGGGACGACACAGTTGGCAAAACTGGCATACCTGACCCGCAGAAAAAACGCCCCTGCTGACTTTAGCTGCCCAGGAGCATATTGATCTGGCTAATTAGCTGTTGAATCTCAAAGGTGTCAGGCGCGTCAGGATGATTGAGCAAGTAATACTTGAGGTCGTCGCGAGCTTCCAACAATTTGCCCTCACGGTAATAAATGAGCCCGCGATCGCGGCGTTCTGCTAGAGAGTTGGGAATGAGTAACAGGATGCGGTCAATCGCGGCTAAGGCCCGAGGAATATCGGGCTGCTGCAGATAAATCATTTTGAGGTTGGTGAGTATGCGCGCCAAGAAGGGCTTAGCACCGATCGCCTCTAGGTGCTGCGGCAACATTCTGGCATCTGCGCCGTATAGCGTTCTGATGAGATCGCGACAGTCTTCCTCAAATAGGACTTCTCCCTGATGGAATACATCCACAAAGATGGCCATGTCGGCTAACGTGGGACGGACTAAAAAATGTCCCGGCATGCCCACACCGGCCATCGGGAAGTCAATGCGTTTGGCGAGTTCCAAATAGACCAGGGATAACGTAATGGGAATCCCTGTCCGGCGGTCTAGGACTTGGTTCAGAAAACTATTTTGCGGGTTGTAATAGTCTTGGCTATTGCCGGTGAAGCCTTGGGTCTCAAACAAATAGTGGTTAAGCGCACGAATCATTTTGAGGGGATAGGCCTCTGTTGGTAACCGTTCCCGCAGTTCGTCGGCCATCGTCTCCAATCGTTGCAAATAAGCGCCGCAATCGAGATCTGGATATTCATCTAGGGCGATGTAGCGGGCAGCCAGACCCAAGTTGATCGCTTCGTCAGGGCGCTGAACTTCTTGAGTGAAGCGATCGCGGGCGAGAGATGGGCTCATGGCATTCCCTTATAGTCGCTACCGGTACCGTACTGCAGTGCATCTAACCACCGATGGTACCGATATTGTTGCTCAGCCGAAAGGGCTGCAGTCAATGGACTGGCAGCCTTAAACAGCGGCTGCAGTGCGGCGTATCCGGCCAGAGCACCGTAATGGGGTAGCCAGCGAGCGATCGCGCCGACCCCCACTTGGGGCAAAATTTGCGCTACCAAAGCCGGATGTTTCACCGAAGTGCTCAGCAGCGTTTTGGCCAACGCGGGAAACTGGACAACATCGCGCAAAAAGGGCTTGAGCGTCGCCTCGCCCAAAGCTGCCATGTCGCCAAAAATCGTTCCTAGAAGCCGATTGATGTGCTCAGGGGGGAGATGTTGATTCATGCCGACACGCATCGACTCTTGAAATAGCCAGGTGACCGATAAATTCGGCTGATAGGGCTGCAGCCAGCTCAACGCCTCGGCACTGAGGCAATCTTTTCGCAGCGCTTCATCAAGGCCAGTGGTGAGCCGGGCCAAATGTCGAATCATCGCACCAAAGCCGCCAAAGCTGAGAGGCGACTGACTACCGCTGCTGTCGCCGACTGGCAACATGCGGCCCCAAGGATACTGTAGAGGGCTCTCACGATAGCAGGGAAAGAACCCAAACAGCGCCCGCTTGATGTCCAACTCAGCCAAGGCAATTTGTTGGTAATCGGGCAGGAGTTCCCAATACTCATCAAACAGGGCCTCTAAACCAATGCGGTCAGGATGGATATCTAGATACGTAAATAGATAGGTCGTACGACCATCGCGAGCAGGAAATGCCTCCCAAAAGTATTGGCACTGCTGACGAATCGGGGTGAAAGAATAAATCAAATCACCGGTGTCATTGGCGGAATAACCGGCGGCACAGGTGCCGACGACCAAACAAACCCCATCCGGCGTTTGGCCCTGACGAGCCTGCTGCACTAGGGGTGAAAAGTGCCCCATGGCATCGATGAGCAAGCGCGCCCGGTAGGTCTCAGTCGTCGTTTTGACCGCCACGCCGGTTGGATGGACGATCGCTTGTTGAAAGGCAGTTTGCTCTACCAGCGTGCCACCGGCAGCCAAAAACTTTTGCTTCAGCACTTCGAGTAGATAGACCGGATCAACCCCGATATTGAGCACGCCATCGACCCAGACTGGCTCACTCGCACCAAACTGAATGCGGGCTGGGCTGTACTCGGTGGCGATCGCGGTCGCCAGTTCCTCGGCACTCAGCAGATCCAGCTCAACCAGTTCCTGCAGTTCCTGACGAGAAATATTCCATTCTTGATCGCGGCCTCGAAGGGTGCCCCGCTCTAAAACGGCCACGCGCCAGCCCCGTTGCGCCAGCGTGGCACCGATCATAATCCCAAGCGTGCCGCCACTGACAACGACATCCCAGTCAACCGAGGGCAAGTCCTCAGCAGCGATGCTGGCAACCTGAGGCACCGGCGTCTCGCCATGACGATACTGTCGCCAGCGATCGTCAACGGCGCGTAACCCCGCGAGCGTTTGTGGCAGCTGTGACAGCCAGTGAGCCGTATTTTGGGAATTTACCGAGACCATAGTCGAGAAAGTGCCGCTGAAGTTCAGTAATTTGTCGCAGGTTTGCCTGCAGTGAAAGAGGAACAATTGAATAAATCAATGGTCTTAGGACTGTTGGGCCAGGGAGCTTGTTTTTGATTGGGAAACATGACCGATTCATCGCTCAAACCAGAACCACGCAACAATCCGTTTTGGGCTTATCGTGACCCGCACTCAGGCCGTTGGATCACCCTGATGACGGCGACCCAATGTTGTCAGCTGGCTAAGCAGGTATTTACGCCTCGCAAACGACGGTCAGTCCCCCCAGAAACTGGCGATAATTCATCATCTGAGCAATCATCCTCTTGATTAACCCCGACCATTTGTTAGATCCTAGACTTTTGTCAAACGTTTAGGAATCTCTTCGCAAATGGTACTTTCTCGTCGCCAGTGGTTGATTCACCTGTGTATCTGCACCTGGGCATGGCTAACCTGGGGGTTCATGATGCCCGAGGCGTTGGCGTTGGGGGGGCCACAGCCGCCCATTGGGGAGATGGCTCCGACTTTTACCTTGCCCACCAACTCGGGGGCGGGCGAAATCTCCCTCGCTGACTACCGAGGGCGTTGGGTTGTCCTCTACTTTTATCCTCAAGATGGCACGTCGGGCTGCACCTTAGAAGCACGTCGGTTTCAAGAGAGTCGGCCCGAATTTCAAACTCTGAATGCCGAAATCATTGGCGTCAGTGCGGATGATGTCAGCTCTCATGAGAGTTTTTGTGCCGCTGAAGGCATTGAGTTTCCTTTGTTGTCAGATCAGGATGGCAGTGTCAGTAAAGCGTATGGCTCGTGGCTTACCGGGCGATCGCTGCGGCATACCTACCTGATTGACCCCGATGGTGTGATGCGAGAGCGGTTTCTTGGCGTGCGTCCAGCCATTCATAGTCAAGAGGTCTTGACCACGTTGGAGTCTTTATTGATGCCGACCTCGACAGTTTCTAGTCAAACTATTGAAAATTTATAGGGTAAATGCGATCGCCCCAATCACCCAGTCTATTCGTAGAATGGGTGGTATCCGCTTACGAACAATGGATGGCAGACAACTATGCAGACTTTGGCCCTGACCCAAGACAACGTTGAAAACGTTTTGGATGAATTGCGCCCGTATCTCATGGCCGACGGTGGCAATGTCGAACTGGTCGAAATTGATGGCCCGACCGTGCGTCTACGGCTCCAGGGAGCCTGTGGCTCTTGCCCGAGCTCGGCAATGACCCTCCGCATGGGGATTGAGCGCCGCCTACGCGAGTTCATTCCAGAAATTGCTGAAGTTGAGCAGGTGGCGTAACACTGCAACCCGAGGCTCAATTCACGATTGATTACGACAGGGGAGGTGAGCCAACAGTTCATCTCCCATTGTTTTTTAGAAAAGTCAGTTATTGGCGATAGCCGCTTTTGGCAGATGGCAGGTGAGCGATATCGCTAGGCGATCGCCAGTAATCACGATAGGCCCCTGGGGCGTTTCGACGATTATCTGCTGGGCTGATACCTGCACAACATAGCTCAAGGCTCCCATTCCTTTTCCTTTATTGGATGAAGCCTCTGATGCTAGCTCTCGTTGATTTGGTGCCGACAACAGTGGCTTCAAGCTAGGACGAGTTGTGTCTGCCGAGATGGCGGAGGCAAGCCCTGGCCCTGGAGCAAGCGACTGGTCGAGTCCGTTTGTCGTATCGGTTGCTTGTTCGGCGCTACAGCTGGGCTGGCTCCAGACCAAGCGATCCTGATTTTGTAACGCCGCATCACCCTGATCTGTGGTGATGAACAGCGTCTCTGCATGAAACGCCACATCCTGCACATGCTGCCATTGCCGGTTAATGAAGGCCATAATTTCAGTGTCTTTATGGGGGCCAACTAAGCGACGGCGGTGACACCACCAGTATTTCCAAAAGTTGCGAGCTGGGGTGTAGCGAATCTCATCTGCGTGGGGAGCCGGATGATATTCATAGGTCATATATCGTCCCGTGGTATCAGGCCCAACTGGGATGAAGTGATCAGCAATCAGCAGCTTACCGATCAGCTTGGCATAATCGTTGACCGCTGAGACCCCAATACGAGCAGGGCAAGCCGCATGCTGCGCCCAAGCAATGAGCAGCCCACTACGACTCAATAGTTGAAACATGTCTTGAGCGGGCTGTAAACGCAACCGATAGTTGGCTGCTAGGACGGTATCGCCCTTGATAAAATGTTTGATTAGCGTAACGTCGTCGATTTGAGTCGCCATGGCACCAGAGATCTGAAGCAGTGATGATGAGGTGCTGGGTCAACCCGATAGGCAAGTCGCCTCTGAGGTGAAACGTAACGCTGACGGTGTGACGGCTTTGTCTAATGTCAATCGCAAAGATATTGGCAAACGTCTAGCCAGGGTCGGTACGGCCGAAGGGGGAACCGTGCAACCTCTCATATTACTGATTCGTCCTTAGGTAAGAAAAATCCGGAGCTCATGGGAAAAATCGTTATTTGTACGGATACGCTCCCGATCTTGGCAGTTCCTAGCGTTCTGGCAATAGCGAAATCTATTTGCGACTTGCCGCCCCAACGTCAAAAGGGTTGAGGACTTCGTCCTCAACCCTTTTGATTCTCTTCTGAATCTGTGAGCGAACTCAGCTGCTAGCCTCAACCAAAGCGACCCGAAACGTAGTCGCGGGTGTATTCTTCTTTGGGGTTGCCAAAGATCACTTCAGTATCGTCGTACTCGACCAAGTACCCCACCTTGCCCCCAGCATCAGTCGCTTCCGCATTGTAGAAAGCGGTGCGGTCAGACACGCGAGAGGCCTGCTGCATGTTGTGGGTCACGATCACAATGGTGAACTTTTCTTTAAGCTGTGCCATCAACTCCTCAATTTTGAGGGTTGAGATTGGGTCAAGCGCGGCGCAGGGCTCGTCCATCAAAATGACTTCTGGCTCAATCGCGATCGCCCGCGCAATACACAGACGCTGCTGCTGTCCGCCTGAGAGTGCGAGGCCACTTTCCTTCAGTTTGTCCTTAACTTCATCCCAGATGGCCGCGCCGCGCAAAGAGCGCTCTACCAGTTCATCCATATCGCCGCGATAGCCGTTGATGCGGGCTCCCCAGGCGATGTTTTCGTAAATTGACTTGGGAAACGGATTGGGTTTTTGGAACACCATGCCGATACGACGGCGCAGTTCGACCGGGTCGAAGTTTTTAGCGGCTTCGCCAGTGGGGTAGATATCCATCCCTTCAAAGCGAATGGTGCCTTCAACGCGGGCACTCGCGATCAGGTCATTCATCCGGTTAAAGCATCGCAGTACGGTGCTTTTGCCGCAGCCAGACGGCCCAATAAAAGCCGCAATTTGATTGCGAGGGATGTCTAGATAAACATCACGAACAGCCAGATTGGAGCCGTAATAAACGTTGAGTTTTTCAACCGAAATAGCAGCGCTAGAAACAGCGGGGGATGAAGTGTCTTGCAACATAATTAGATCGCAAACAACAGCAAGAGAGTACACCAACTTTGCAACGAAAAGGTTAAGAGAGCTTTAGCGAGCTTTCTGAAATCGGCTTCGCAGAAAAATTGCGAAGGAATTCATCACTAGTAAAACCACGAGCAGCACGATAATGCCAGAAGCCGCTAAGTCGTGAAAGTCTTTTTGGGGGCGGCTTACCCAGTTATAAATTTGAATTGGCAGCACCGTGAAAGGATCAAGTGGCCCCTCGGGGAGGAAGGGGATAAAGGTTAAGGCCCCAATCGTGATCAGGGGGGCGGTTTCCCCGATCGCCCGCGATAAAGCCAGAATCACCCCGGTCAAGATACCGGGAAACGCTGTCGGTAGTGTATGGCTCCAAATCACCTGCCAGCTATTGGCCCCCAAGGCATAGCCTGCCTGGCGAATACTGTCAGGCACTGCTCGCAGTGCTTCGCGGGTGGCGACGATAATAATGGGCAAGATCAACAAGGTTAACGTTAAGGCCCCGGTCAAAATGCTGCGGCCACCGGTCCAGTCCCCGAGGATGATGACAAAGGCCGTCAGCCCTAACAGACCGTAAATAATTGAGGGCACTCCAGCCAGGTTACTGATATTGATTTCGATGAATCGGGCAAACCAGTTGTCGCCGGAAAATTCTTCGAGAAACAGACCAGAACCCACCCCGATCGGAAACGAAAAGACTGCCACCAAAAACATCACCCAGCCAGTGCCCGCTAGGGCTGACAGAATGCCCGCCTGCTCGGGCCGCCGGGACGGAAAGCTAGTGAGGAAACTCCGGTCGAGGCTACCGACACCACTGATCAGCACATCGAACATCAACCAGGCTAAAACGGCGATCGCGATGGTCGTCGCCGCGATCGTGGCCGCTTTAAAGATTGCATCTAATCGATAGCGCCCCGCTAAGTTGGGCTGAAATTTCGCTTCAGCTGCCACCAAATTGGACTCGGCCTGAGCGTCTGTGATGCTTTCAAATGTCATCACTCGTACCTCTCGCGGAATCGGCGAACAAACCAAAAGCTGAAAATATTGAGTGTCAGCGTCATCAAAAACAGCGTCATGCCAACGGCAAAGATCGTCTTGTAGGGCAGCGTCCCCACTGCTGTATCGCCGAGACTGACCTGTACGATATAAGCGGTCATCGTCATCACCGGCACAAAGGGGTTGAAACCCAGGTTAGGGTTTTGCCCCGCCGCCAACGTCACAATCATGGTTTCGCCCACCGCGCGGGAAATTGCCAAGATAATCGAGGCCACGATACCGGACAACGCCGCTGGAATCACGACCGCCAAGATTGTTTCGCGCTTGGTCGCGCCTAGGGCGTAGGCTCCATCGCGTAAACCCTGAGGCACCGAATAAATCGCATCTTCACTCAGCGAGGCTACGAGCGGCGTAATGCTGATGCCTAATACCAGCCCGGCACTTAAGGCGTTGAATCCTTCCAGGTAGGGAAACGGCAGCTCTAAGAAAAAATCAGGCTCATAGTACTGAGTGAATGGCAAAAAATCGAGCCACGCTGGAATCGGAATCGGCGTTCTGACAAAATCGAAGATTTCTTGCAAGAACGGTGTGACCGTCAACAATGCAAAGTACCCAAACACCACAGAAGGAATCCCCGCCAGCACCTCTAACAGGGGCTTGAGAGTTTTACGCATGGTGGTTGAGGCGTATTCGCTGAGAAAGATGGCCGAGAGCAACCCCAGCGGCACCGCCACCAAGATGGCGATGGTTGAGGTCAATAAGGTGGCACTCATCAGCACAAAGATGCCAAATTGCTTGCTGGCAAACAACGGCGTCCAACGAGTATCAGTCAGAAATTGCCATAGGGGAACTTCTTGGAAAAACTCGATGGTTTCAAAAATCAGAGTGCCAATGATCCCAGCGGTCGTGGCAATGGAAATCACGGCAAAAAAACCGCAAAGCACTCGGATGATTGTCTCCAGAGTTTTGGCGCTTTCATAGTTGGCTTGCCAAAGGTGGACGTTCTTTGACGAGGGCGTTTCAGCGGACATTAGCAACTGTAGGAGGAGAAGTTTTCGGTTGAGAATTGGCGGCGATCGGCAACTAATAAATCCTTTGCCGCGAATATCCTCAATGGCTGCAGCAGGCAGCACCAATCTGGATATGACTTGAGCTAACAGCAAGATACAGGAACGCTAGCTGGCATCGTATAGACAATGCGTAAAGGTCTGTTTAAGACTGGCTTAACCTTTTGTCTGGGAGCCGTCCCCGTGCCTGCCCGTCCTTCCCCTGTTGGGGAGGAATCTTTTAGGCTATAAACGTCGCGATCGCGCTTTTGCCATGTACACAGTGATTTATGATGGCACCTGCAATTTGTGTGTCACCCTCGTCCGTCTGCTAGAGCAGCTTGACCAGGGCAAACAGTTTCAATACGTGCCGATGCAGCAGACCGCCACGCTGCAGCAGTGGCAGATTTCGCCACAAGACTGCGAGCAGGGCATGATCTTGCTGGATCAAACCGCTCCGACGCAGCGCTGGCAGGGCAGCGACGCCGCTGAAGAAATTGGCCGGTTGCTACCTTTGGGAAATCTCTTTGTGCAGGCTTACCGAGCGCTGCCAGGGGCCAAAGCCGGCGGCGATGGATTTTACGCCTTCATTCGTGACCATCGCTACCAGCTCTTTGGGGGCCGTGAAGGCGTTTATGAGTCGGCCTATCCAACTTGCGAGGGCGCTCAGTGCACGCAGTTCTGAAGCGTTAGCGAGCAGACAGTGACTTGGATTGAAGGCTCACAATGGTTAATGATCCAAGGGGAATGACTGGGGTTTAAGGTGCATGGCCTACGGTTCCGAGTGGCACTGCCCAAGGGACGGGAGACTGCTGCCAAGGAAACCGATTTGTTGTCTGGTTTCAGGGGGGTGGGACAAACCACCAACCCGAAAATGCGGCGGCGATGTCAGAACCTTGCTTCAACCTTGCTTCACAGACGGTTGAGCCGACAGAATTTATCTGGCAGCGCCGCCTTGTGATCGTTCAAAGCGCGATTATCCTTTATCTTCGAGGGGATCACGTCTACCCAAATTCCACTTTTCTGCAGCCTTGACAGGCGCAAGACAGTAGACTGGTAAGCATATATACACAAATCTTCTTTTGAGATCATGACAGGCAGCAAGTCTTCCGACGTTCAGGCTTACGGCACCCTCTCGGAACGAGAATTGCAGATCGTCGAGCGGGTCGCCGCCGGCCTGACCAATCAAGAAATTTCTGACGAGTTAGAAATTAGTAAGCGCACCGTGGATAATCACGTCAGTAATATTTTGACGAAAACTGCCACCGGCAACCGTGTCGCGCTGGTCAGGTGGGCGCTGCAGTGGGGCAAAGTGTGTATTAACGACGTCAACTGCTGCCCGTTGCCGAGTGGTGCTGACAATGGGGCAACTTCCTGAAATCATGGCTGATTCTTTAGAAAAACCCGATATGACCGATCCGTCTGAGAGCGCGACCAGCGACACTGAGGCGAGTGGCGCAGCGGTGCCTCAGCAGGTTGAGTATCGCCTGCACAGTCCGCGCTTGCCGCTGGCGGTTTATCGCGAGGTGGCGGCCCATCTACGCCAAATTGAAGGGGTTAACACCGGCTTGCTCCCTCAGACGGCGAAAGAGTTTGACTATTTACAAAGTCAGGTCGGCGGCATTTGGATTCGCTATGACGCTGAAGCGGCGGCTCGCTGTCAGCCCCAAACCGAGGTCATTTTGACCCATTATGGCGATCGCTACGGCCATTGGGAGACTCTTAGTAAGTAGGCGATCGCCACGTTTTATTCAGTGATTCAAGGGTGACTAGGGCCGCATGGTAAAACTGCTGGTGCGATCGCCCGCCCCGATTTTGCAAGAGATGATGATGTTATGACACCCATGCAGGCTTTGCGCGGCACGCGCGATATTTTGCCCGACGAGACGCCGCTGTGGCAGTGGGTCGAGGCCACCGCTCGGGAGCTGCTCTATCGCGCCGCCTATCGCGAAATTCGCCCCCCCCTGTTGGAACAGACCGGCCTGTTTGAGCGGGGCATTGGCGAGGCGACCGACGTCGTCGGCAAAGAAATGTACACCTTTGAGGATCGCGGCGGGCGCTCGATCACCCTGCGGCCAGAAATTACGGCAGGTTTAGCCCGAGCCGTTAACGAGCATTCCCTGATGGCGCAGGGCAGCGTGCTGCGGCTGTGGCATGTGGGGCCAGCCTTTCGCTACGAGCGGCCGCAAGCCGGTCGGCAGCGCCAGTTTCACCAGCTGGACGTGGAACTGGTGGGGAGTGCTG
>CALCPB010000839.1 GCA_937897665.1 uncultured Halomicronema sp.
GTTGGTCTTGCCGGTGGGGCGATTGGCACGTAGGCGTAGGGGTCAGAGCGCTCTTGGTCGATTTCTTTAACCCGTTCATTCGGGTCAGTTGAGGGTAATAATTCAGCGCGGGCGATTTCAGCGGCGGTTGGCAGCCCGGGCAAAATAGCTTCCTGGAACAGCTCACCTTCACCCTCTGCAGGAACAACCTCAGCCGCACCGTCGGTAGCGCCATCAAGTTCAGCGTTGGGATCAACAGGAATTTCTTGAATGGTTAAATCATCAAGGTCTTCAGTCGCTTGGAATCCTTGCTGAGCTAACCACCCGCCTAAAAAGGGCAGAGCCAGCAGCGTTGACGCCAAGCCCGCTAAAACCATGAAAAGACTGTTTTTGGCCCACTTCCGATTCCAGAATTTGACCCAGTAGACAATCATGGCCGGGAAAAACAGCACGAAAGCGAGGAGTGTTAGCAATCCCCAGACAGAACTCACCCTAAAGGCATCGACAACTCCTGTGATGCCCCCCGCCGTCACCAGCAGAGAACCAATAAGAACCAATATCAAAAATGCAATAGCGCCCATGGCTCCGCCTCCTCACCTTCCTTAGCTAATGCCCCTCAACAATAGCTCAGTTCACAATATATGGAACGCTTTAGACGGTTTCGTCTTCTGGTAAGGCGGTCATCAGACTTTTGAGGTGTTTTAGACCTTGCTTAACTCGTCGAGAAACGGTCACAGAACTAATACCCAGGCGTTCAGCCGTTTCTTTTTGAGTCAGGTCTTGTAGAAAGACAAATTCCAAAATGTTACGCGTTCGTTCTTCAAGCTGTTGCAGCGCTTGATGCAGCCGCAAGCGATCTTCCTCCGCCAGCTGAAAACTTCGGTACTTTGGGTCAGGCAGCAGGTCTGACAGCGAGGCTGAGTCGGTCGCTTCGTCTAGAACGGGGGCATCTAGACTCAGTAAAGAACGATTACGAATCGCCAGTTTAACTTCATTCCACTCTTCAGCAGAAATTTCGAGGAAGCTGGCATTCTCCTGCTCAGTAGGCTGCCGATTCATCTGGGCGCGCAAAGTGTGAACCGCCTGCCGGGATTGATGCGCCAGCGTTTGCCACTTGCGGGGAATGCGGACAGTGGCGCTGCGATCGCGCAAATAGTGTTGTATTTCACCGCGAATGTAGGGTACGGCAAATGAGCTAAAGGCAAATCCTTTGGCAAGTTCAAATCGCTCGATCGCTCGAATCAGACCGATACTGCCAACCTGCATCAAATCGTCAAACGATTCTTCTGATTGACGCATCCATCGATGTGCCTCATGTCTGACCAATCCTAAATTCAAACTGACCAAACGGTTGCGAATTTCAGGGGATTGCGACTGATGGTAGAGCTGAAGCAACTCAGCCGTTTCGCCTTTTAACTCTGAATGAATCTTGAGGGCCATACTGATCCCATAACGAATGGACTTGCCTGTAGATGGAGCAGTAAAAGAAAAATCCTGCAGTTGGAATACTGATGGTTTTCGATATAGGCCAGTAGATGCTTGTCAACTGTACCTCAAAATGCAGACATGGTAAAAAAGTCGTGCATCCTCACACCTCTTTGTAAGCTAATCGATGCTTTTAAGGACAACAATGTGATTTTCACGGATTTCGGAACCACCCGATGGCGGACTGAACTTTTTACTTCCTGATCCGAGTATCCCGATTCAGACACTTTATAGCGTTGACTGCTGTGGTCTGAGAATGTCTCGAAACAAAGCTTTCACCTGTTGCCAGGCATCTGCAGCCGCGGCGGCATCGTAGCTGTCGCGACGATCACAGAAGAAGCCGTGGCTAGCCTGTGGGTAGCGATAAATACAGTGATCGATGCCGGCTTGCGTTAACGCGGCTTCCAGTTGAACGATCTCTGCTGACGTAATCAGAGGATCTTGAAGTCCCAAAAAAGCATGTATTGTGCCTTGAATCTGCGGCGTTTGACTCAGGGTAGGCGGGCCACCGCCTGGGGTGAAAGTATTAAGACCAGCACCATAAAAGGAAGCCGTTGCAGCAATCTCAGGCAAGGTAGCGGCGAGATAAGCAACGTGCCCGCCAAAACAAAAGCCGATGCAGCCAACCTTTGCCCCAGGGCAACCAAAGTGATGGTGTCCATAGGCGATCGCACCTTTGATGTCTTGTAGCAATTCAGTGGCTTGGGTGCCATTTTTATAGTCACGACCGAGCGCTAAGTCAGCGCTGCTGTAGCCCACCTCAAAACCGGGCGCTTGACGATGATAAATGTGGGGAGCTATCGCGATGTAGCCTTCGCAAGCCAGACGCTCCGTCACGTCTCGAATGTGAGCATTGACCCCAAAGACCTCTTGGATGACAACAATGAGCGGTAATCCCTGAGCGGCGGCGGGATGAGCTAAGTAGGCCGGAATCGTGATCCCGCCACTTTGAATCTCAACCGTTAGTTTTTGTATATCCACTGGAGTCCCCGACTTTCTGTTCGTTATTGCCAGCGCACGTCACCTTCAAACGTAACCGGTTAGGCGGTTTCGTGAGCCCGCTCTGTAGGACGTTTCTTTATGATAAGGATTGCCAGTCGTCGAGCCATTGAGCCGGATTTAAGTTATGGGTCAAGCCATCGGTGTAATTGAAACCTCGGGCATGCCAGCAGCACTGGTGACCGCTGATCTATTAGGCAAAGCAGCCAACGTCCGTGTCATCGGTCTTGAGAATACGAATGCCGGTCGCATCAGCGTTTTGATTCAAGGCCATACGGGAGATGTGCAGGCGGCGATCGCGACAGCGGTTGAGACCTTGAAACATCATCCCAGCATGACTCTTTTGGGCCACCATGTGATTCCTTGTCCCGATGGCCAAGTCAATATGCGCCAATGGTGGGGAGACCGTCAAACAGCCCTGCAGGACAGCGTCGAGTGGCTGGATGATTGAGAATTAGCGGGGTTACTGCACGGATAGACGACTTTTTGGGCAAAAAAGTGTCAAATTTTATTGAATTTACACTACTTATTGGAGTGAGTGATTCAGCCTTATGTGAGTAAGGTTGACGATAGTGCCGTCAAAACAGCCACTTTACGGCGAAAGCTACCTTCTGCATCGGTGTTCCCTGGGAGAGCCAACTGTGCTTAAGTTTCACATTCAGACCGATAGCGAAATTCCCGCTTCGACTCAACTGTATGACCAATTGTGGTTCGCGATCGCGTCGCGGCAGTTTCCACCGGGTTATCGACTCCCCAGCACGCGTCAACTTGCCATGCAAACGGGGCTACACCGCAATACCATCAGCAAGGTTTACCGGCAGCTTGAGGAAGCGGGTGTGGTTGAGGCCCAACCCGGCTCCGGCATTTATGTCAGGGCACATTCTTCGGTCGAGAGTTCGCGCCCCCATTTGGGACTCTGGGATAAATTCCCTAAGGCTCGCAAAGTGGTTGAAGATGTGTTGGATGAGCTGTTGCGCCAAGGGTGCTCACTCAACCAGGCACGCGAATTGTTTTTTGCGGAAGTGGATTGGCGGTTACGCTGCAGTGCCAGGGTATTGGTCACGGTGCAAAAGCAAGATCTAGGCGCTGGCGAACTGATTGTCAGAGAGCTGGAGACAGCTTTACATATTCCCGTACAGCTCGTGGCGCTGGAAGATTTAGCTGATGTGTTGTCTCAGGCGCGATCAGGCACAGTGGTGACCAGTCGCTACTTTTTGGCGGAGGCAGAGGCGATCGCCGGGCCGAAATCGGTGCGGGTCATCCCGATCGATATTTATGACTATAGTCGCGAGTTAGGTTTGCTCAAGGATTTATCTCAAGATACCTGCCTGGGCATGGTGAGCTTGAGTTCCGGCATTCTGCGAGCGGCGGAGGTGATTGCTTACAGCCTGCGAGGCGAAGATATTTTGGTCATGACGGCGCAAACAGAAGATGCTTACAAGCTGAATGCTCTAGTCCGTAGCGCTCAGACGATTGTTGTGTTTGACCAAACCAGCCTGCCGTCTGTGAAACAGGCGATCGCCAGTGCCCGTGAAGATCTGATCAGATCGCCGCAAATTGTTGTCTGCGAAAACTACATTGGCGAAAAATCAATCAATCTGTTGAAGCGAGAACTGGGGTTGGATGGGTAATCTCAGTCTGAGCCTCAGGCAATAGTGTCAGCTGTGTGCTGACCTTAAAAGACTGCCGATGCTGAGGAGAGCGCCCTAGCTTAGCGATCGCAGCGCGGTGTTTGGGGCTCCCGTATCCTTTATTAGATGCCAGATCATAGCCCGGATAGCGCTGCTCCAAGCGGACAATTAGCGTATCCCGCCAGACCTTAGCCAAGATGCTTGCAGCGGCGATCTCGATGCAGGTCTGATCGCCTTTAATCACGGTTTGTTGAGGAATCCCGAGCTGGGGAACCGGCTGATTGCCGTCGATTAGGCACAACTCGGGAACAATGCTCAACCGGTTGACCGCCCGCTTCATCGCGAGCAGTGACGCTTGCAGAATATTGAGCCGGTCAATTTCACGAGCGCTCGCCCAGCCAATTGCATAGGCCTGAGCCTGCTGCTGAATCGGCTTCACCAATGCTTTACGGCGAGCAGGCGCTAATCGCTTACTATCGGTGACGCCGAGCTCGGCTAAAACAGCGGTTGTCTTTGCAGTCAGAATGACGGCACCGGCTACTACAGGGCCAAACAGTGCGCCTCGGCCCACTTCATCAACTCCCGCTGTGGCGATCGCATCAGAATTATCGACTGAGGTCATGACCAACCAACGCTGTCAGTGTCGACCGGCTGCAATTAGGCATCCTCGTCACTCGCTGATGACCGGCGACGGCGACGGCGACGGGTCGTCGGCTTCGGGTCTTCAGCTTCCACCGCTTCCGTCGTCACGGTTGGCTCTTCAACCTGAGCGACTGGGGTGGGATCGGGAACGGAAGCGGGCGCAGCTACAGGCTCATCCGCCGCCAAATCGATCACTTCGGCGTCAGGCACTGGTGCGGTCTCAGTCACCGATGCCGCCGCTTTAGAGGACCGCGATCGCTTGACCAAAATCGGGGCTTCCGCGGACGATGAGGCTGTCACTACAGGTTCCGTTGGTGTGACTTCAGCCTCGGTGACCGCAACAGGTTCATTACTCTCTTCAGGCGCTTTCTCTTCGGGTGCTTTCTCTCCCGGCAACACGACTTGCACAATCGTGTTCTTAGCATCCTTGACCTCTTGAGGACTCAGAACCAAAGGCGAGATCCCCATCACGGCAAAAACGCTTTGCTCTTCTGGCGTCATTTCAACCGTTACTTTTTCCGGCGGGGCTGG